>JBGZFC010000146.1:0-7461 GCA_041846575.1 Bacteroidota bacterium | reverse complement strand
ATATTCAATTTTTTTAGACGGAGGCGAATATAACACTTTTATCCATTCGGCACAAAGTGAAGGGGTGTTTTTCCTCTTCCTTTGTCCGAAAAATGTATATTCTTCCCCGCAAAAAATTGCGTTTACTAATGGAATTTACGTTACTATATTAATTCTATTTATCATAGTTGTAGGATTTATTTGTTGGAAAAATAAATGAGAATATTGATAATTAAACCAATCCATGCCATAACGGAATAGCGTCTTGCCACCTTTGGAGAGGTGTGCCTATGGTAAAAATAGAAGATCCAACCAAGAATCGGGAACACAAAAGATAGCACCTGAAGCCACCGTTTGGGCTTGTCTTCCACCTGGGGATACGAATTGACTTCACTATAATTGACATTGTTTAAATGTCCTTGCTGCGAGGATTGTTGATATCGAGAATGTTGTACCGGAGGAGTACGATAGTCTCCGTTTCTTATACGAGTGCCACAATTAGGACAAAAAGAGGCTTCTTCGGGAGTCTTGGCTCCACAATTTTCACAAAATCTTGCCATTTTTTATTCGTTAAGGGAACCTCTTAAAACATTAAATATCTTCAAAGAGACATTTTCCCCGATCAGAGGTTCCGCAAATATGGTTTAAAGACTCTCAAAGGTATGAACTATCTTCTTATAAACAATCTGTTCGAAATGTTTTTGACGAACATATTCAACTTGCAAATACAATATTTCTGTTTACAAAGTATAAGAACTCTGTGGCGATTATTGATCATTGAGATCTGTTTTCGACGTAAAATCCGAGACTGTTATACGGCTCGCACGCCTGCAACGATAACCACAACCGTTGTGTCGAAGACTTCAATCATCCTGTCTATAATGGTTATGTTTTAGGCAAAAACAGAGAAAACATACATGCTTGAGAGTAGCGAAACCATGCCTCTTTCATTGAAAAAAAGTTTTTTCTTTTCATCTTTCACTGTTTTTTAATTTAATGCTTTACAGTTAGTTACAATCGTCTATTTATCTAATGTCAGTGGCTGTGCACTATCTTGTTTATTTTATTACAAAGATAAATATTTTTTTTAAAATTAAATATTCAAAAAGTTAAAATTTGAAAAGATTTTTTTATTTTGGCATTTGTAGATTCAATATTGTTTAGCAAAAGATGCAATTTTTTTTAGTGTATAAAATTTCAAAAATTTTCTCGGTCTTTTTTTTACTTATACCGTTCTTGCTTAATATCTTGTTAATTGTATTTGTAAAAATATTCTTTTGGTAGTATATAATACTACTTTATTAATTTGTTTGTATATTACTTAATCCTTTTTCCCATAGTGAATATGGATTAGTAAGATAAAAATATGTTTCGAACTTTTGTGACATATTTATGTTCTGCAAATTCAGAATCGTTGCAGAGTGTTATTGACAGAACAAGTTTTTTATGCAAAAAAATAGCCTGACTGACTCACACACAGAGGGTTTATTTTTTTATGTTCAATATTTTCAGCAATTAAATCCTAGTTTTTGCGTTTAATAATAGACCAGGCTGTAAAATAAACCTTTTGTCATATTGGAATGATTTATTGTGGTCGGCACTCATCACTCTATCATTCCGAACAAAGTGAAGAGAATCTAAATACACACACGGATACTCATTTTAGTTTATTTTACACAATACAATCAAATTTTATGTTTGTAATCAATATCGGGTAGCTTTTTCGCAAATAATCCACACTTTTTGGTTGTTTGCCATTGTAGTTGCGAAGATGTAAATATCGCCCCCTTCTTTAATTGATGTTTTTTTTCGTATTTGTGCTACCGATAACGGAAAGTTTCTTACAGCGATATTTGCCTTGTCAATCATGGATGAGATAGCTTGCCTGTTTTTATTGTTTACCGGAAAAATGTTTTTTACAGAAAAGATTCGCCCGGGAAAATCTACGATTAAGCTGTTCGATGTATATAAATGACTGTTTATGTGTAGCTTTTTTAGATTAAAAGTGTTTGAAATAAGCTTAAATGCTCCCGATTTCAATAGCGAAGCGTTTGGTTCGTACAGATAATTTTCGGTTGAATCGGTATAAACTGCTTGGCTATTCTCTTCTTCGTGTCGATAGAAAGAAAACATCTCTTTATTTCCGTTTTTATCGATATTTACCGTGTGAATCTTGCAATTCTCTTTGTTGTTTTTCGAAAGCAAGAAGAGCAACTCTTTGCACTCGTTATTTATGGATACAATATGCACATCGCTCGCATTCGACAATGTTTTTAATGCAAGAGAAATGTCCAGCATAGGCGAATATTTGATTAAAATCTTGTTAGATTTTTGAAACAGTTGCTCCTCTATTTCTGTTATATTGGGCGAACAATCTTCTATTCTGAAAACTTTGCGACCATCCAAATCTCTACGTGAAGGGTCTAAGTATATCAGGTCGGCTTTTGGCAGAGATTCTAAGATGTTTTCGCACGGTTTGTTTACTATTTCAAAATCGGTCAGTTTTAAAAACGAGAAGTTGTTGTTTGCAATACGACATAGCTCCTCGTTTTGCTCTACATAAATTCCTTTCTTAAATCGACGCGATAGAAACGAAAAATCTACACCCAGACCTCCGGTAAGGTCAATTAAAATATCTCCATCTTTGGGTATAATTGATGTTTTATATAGAGCAGTAGCCTCGGAGGAGGTCTGCTCCATACTCAAATGAATAGGGTAAACAATATTTTCATTGGCATACCAAGTCGGTATTTTATGTTTTGCAATTTGACGTCCCGAAATTTGAGTTAACAAAAAAGGCATATCTTCTCCCGAAAATCGAAGTGCCAAATCGTGCACATTTGTATCTTCGTGTGCATTTATAAACTCTTTCTGCAATTTTGTCAATATTGCATTTTGCATATTTGTGAAAATAAAAAAACAACCTGACTTTTTTGAAGCAGGTTGTTTTATCAACTAAAAAATTATTATTTTATGGTTCAAGTCCTATAATAAAGCTCTGCTAAACAAATGTTTAAGCATTAGCCAAAGGTTGTACCGATACGTAAGAACGGTTGTTTCTTTTCTTGCGAAAAACAACAGTACCGTCTATCAATGCAAATAATGTGTGGTCTTTACCTATACCCACATTTTCACCCGGATGATGTGCTGTACCGCGTTGACGAACTAAAATGTTGCCTGCTTTTGCAAATTCACCACCGAATATTTTAACGCCCAATCGTTTACTTTCCGATTCGCGACCGTTTTTTGAACTACCTACACCTTTCTTATGTGCCATATTCTTTTTATTTTAACTGATTAAGCAATAATTTGTTTTACACGTACTTCAGAAAATTGTTGGCGATGACCATTCATTTTCTGATATCCTTTTCTTCTTTTCTTTTTGAAAACGAGAATTTTTTCTCCTTTTACATGCGAAAGGATTTCCAACACTACTTTTGCTCCGTCTATAACAGGAGTGCCGATTGTAATTGCACCGTTGTTGTCTAAGAGCATCACTTTGTCAAATTCCACTTCACTGCCTTGGTCGGCGTTTATTCTGTGGACGAATAATTTTTGGTCTTTTTCTACTTTAAATTGCTGACCTTGAATATCTACAATTGCGTACATAAATAAAATAACTGAACGTTACATGCCTGAGGCGAGCCATTAACGAATGACTTCTTTTTGAGCCTTTCGACAAAATTGGACACAAAAGTACTACATTTTTTCAAAATATACAAATAAAGGAGTAATTATTTGATTTTGTAATGTTTTATATAAGTAAATTAAGGAGCGACGAGATAACTATTTAGAGGCTGCTGAATAAATTTTATGCTATCTTTACCTTTATTTCATCTGATCAAATCCTTTACCATAAACACCTACAACATTGCTTTGCGAGATAAAGGCATTCATATCTATGCGTTTTACAATTCTGAAAATAGATGTAGATTCGGTTTTACGAGCAAGAACAATCAACACTTTTTGTGGCTGTTGAGTGTAAGAGCCTACCCCATCGATAATAGTGCATCCACGATTCAATTCAGAATTGATATGCGAAGCAATCTCTTCATACTTATTCGAGAAAATAAAGAACTGAACAGATTGTCGGGCTCCGCTAATAATCATATCCACAGCATAATATAATACGGCAATGACAATGAGACCGTAAATTATCTTCTCTAGACTTTGAAACAAGAACCATGAACTTGAAATAATAATTATGTCTACATACATTAATCCTCGTCCCATACTGATATAACGATATTTGGTAATGATAGCACCCACAATGTCTGTACCGCCTGTTGTACTATTCATAGAGTAAACCAATCCCAAACCTACACCACAACAAATAGCTCCGATAATACTGGCCATAAGCGGATCAACATTCGGCAGTATGGCTCCGGTTATGTACTTTTCGGCAATCCCGATGGCAATAGTAAGTCCGAAAGCTCCAAAAAGTGTATTAAAAACAAATCTTTTTCCTAAAATAAACCATGCAAATACCATTAGTACCAAATTTACAATAAGGGTTGTAACCCATACAGGAACTCCGGTTGAGTATCTGATTAGTAGGGAAATACCGGCAAGCCCACCTGTTACAATTTTATTAGGAATCAAAAAGCCGGTCAATCCGATGGAATAAACCACCAATCCGATTGTAATAATTAGATAATCTCTCAAAT
The DNA here is from genome assembly GCA_041846575.1 of Bacteroidota bacterium. Classification (GTDB taxonomy): domain Bacteria; phylum Bacteroidota; class Bacteroidia; order Bacteroidales; family Dysgonomonadaceae; genus JBGZFC01. Next base: position 2,815 of record JBGZFC010000146.1, on the reverse strand, counting down.
CAAATGCTTTGAGATACTTCTTTTTTTGTAAGTTCATAAAACTAAAATTATTTTTATTCTGATGTTATTTAAAAAAAACTAATACAATATTCTACAATACAATATTTACGATTTTCTTGGGAACAATAATAACTTTTTTAGGTGTTTTGCCTTCAATCCATTTTTGAGAATTGGGATGCTCAAGTACCGCTTTTTCGATTTCGGCATTCGTTGCATCGACTCCAAATTCCAAAACAAATCTCGACTTTCCGTTAAACGAGATTGAGTACGGGAAAGAGTCTTCTCTCAGATACTCTTCGTTGAATGCGGGCCACTTTGCATCGCATACTGAGGTGTTGTTTCCGATTTTATGCCACAACTCTTCACAGATATGCGGTGCGAAAGGCGACATACAAACGATGAAGTCGCTCAACACTCGTCGATTGTTGCTTTTAAGTGCCGAAAGTTCGTTCAGACAGGTCATAAATGCCGAAACCGAAGTATTGAAAGAGAAAACTTCCATATCTGACGTTATTTTTTTGATAAGCTTGTGTATCGATTTCAATTCATCTTTTGTAGGTTCGTTATCGGAAACTTCGAACTGACCATCTTTATAGAATAGTCCCCAAAAACGACGCAAGAATCGAGATACTCCATCAATTCCATTAGTATTCCAGGGTTTAGACTGCTCCAATGGTCCCAAAAACATTTCGTACAAGCGTAATGTATCGGCTCCGTATCTTTCTACAATATCATCGGGATTAACCACGTTGAACATCGATTTTGACATTTTCTCGATTGCCCAGCCACAAATATATTTGCCATCTTCAAGGATAAACTCGGCAGATTTGTATTCGGGATTCCAATTACGAAAAGCATCCAAATCCAAAATATCGTTTTCAACTATGTTTACATTCACATGAATGGGAGTAACATCGTATTCATCTTTCAGATTTAACGAAACAAATTTGTTTGTGTTCTTGATACGATAAACAAAGTTGCTACGTCCCTGAATCATTCCTTGATTTACAAGTTTTTTGTACGGTTCTTGTTCGCAAGAAACGCCTAAATCATAAAGGAATTTATTCCAGAATCGGCTGTAAATCAAGTGTCCGGTAGCATGTTCAGTTCCGCCGATATATAGGTCCACATTACGCCAATATCGATTAGCTTTCTCCGAAACCAACGCACTATTGTTTTGCGGGTCCATATACCTTAAATAGTATGCCGACGAACCGGCGAAACCCGGCATCGTGCTCAATTCTAACGGATATCCGTCTTTTGTACACCAATTTTTGGCTCTGCCCAACGGAGGCTCGCCCGATTCGGTAGGAAGAAATTTATCTATTTCCGGTAATTCGAGCGGAAGTTCGTCTTCATTGATGGTATATGGCATTCCGTCTTTATAGTAAATAGGAAATGGCTCTCCCCAATAGCGTTGACGAGAGAAAATGGCATCACGCAAACGGAAGTTTACTTTTCTAAATCCTAATTTTCGTTTTTCTACTTCGTCAATAGCAGCCGGAATAGCTTCGTTCACTGTCATCCCGTTAAGGAAACCTGAATTTATCATAATCCCTTCTTTAGCATCGAAACTCTCTTCCGAAACATCGCAACCTTCAATTAAAGGAATAATCGGCAAATTGAAATGTTTGGCAAAAGCATAGTCGCGACTATCGTGTGCCGGAACAGCCATAATAGCTCCTGTTCCGTAAGTTGCCAAAACGTAATCTGAAATCCAAATCGGAATCGGCTCATTGGTAAACGGATGTACGGCATACGAACCGGAAAAAACACCCGTAACCGATTTGTCGGAAATACGTTCTCGCTCTGTACGACTTTTTGTTTTTTGAATATACGCTTCTACTTCGGTACGTTGTTCTTCGGTAGTAAGTTGCTCTATCAATTCGCTTTCCGGTGCAAGAACCATAAAGGTTACACCGAAAATAGTGTCGGCACGAGTTGTAAAAATATCAAAACTTATACCCGATTGTGTTTGGAACTTCATCTCTGCACCTACCGATTTTCCAATCCAATTTCGTTGTGTCTCTTTCAGAGAATCTGTCCAATCCAGATTGTCCAATTCTTTAAGCAATCTGTCTGCATAAGCCGAAACACGCAAGCACCACTGACGCATTTTGCGTTGTTCAACCGGATGTCCGCCACGAATAGAAACTCCTTCGCTCACTTCATCATTCGCAAGAACGGTTCCTAATTTGGGGCACCAATTCACCACAGTATCGCCCAAATAGGCAATGCGGTAATTCATCAATATTTCTTGTTGTTCTTTTTCAGATTTGCCGTTCCACTCATCGGCAGAGAAGGTCTTAGGCTCACTGCAAGCCAGATCCAGCCCTTCAGTTCCCTGCTTTGAGAAAACCTCCACAAGTTCATCTATCGGTCGTGCCTGCTGTGCTTGGTTGCAATAGTAGGCATGAAACATTTTTATAAATGCCCATTGTGTCCATTTGTAATAATTTGGGGCACAGGTTTGGATTTCACGACTCCAATCGTAAGAAAAACCTATTTTATCTAATTGCTCGCGATAACGGGCAATATTTTCTTTAGTTGTGATTGCCGGATGCTGTCCGGTTTGTATTGCATATTGCTCAGCCGGAAGTCCGTAAGCATCGTATCCCATCGGGTGAAGCACATTGTATCCCTGCAATCTTTTAAATCTCGAAAAAATATCGGAAGCGATATATCCAAGCGGATGCCCTACATGTAGTCCGGCTCCCGAAGGATAAGGAAACATGTCGAGTACATAAAACTTAGGTTTCGATGTGTCTTCTATTACTTTATAAGTCTGATGGTCAGCCCAATACTGTTGCCATCT
>JBGZFC010000145.1:0-7708 GCA_041846575.1 Bacteroidota bacterium | reverse complement strand
TATCTCAATCAATTCTGTTATAAATTCAACAGGCGATATTTTGGCGAAAAACAGTTTGACAGATTATTAATTGCCGCTGTCTGCTATACGCCGGACTTCAAATCAAGAATTTACAATAGGAAGAATTGCGGATAATCATAATTTTTATTATACTGCGAACGTAAATTTAAAATATAAATCTTTTTTATAATAACAGAGTATGTATGCGATAATAATAAAAAAATGGTATCATTCTCCTTAGTCTTTTTGACACAAAAGGGGCTGTCTCAAAAGCCCGACATTTGTTCGTTTCTGTCATTGCCTAAGGGCGATTCTGCGAAATCTGAACGAAGTGAAGAATCTTATCTTTGTCCGAAGTCAGATGTCAGAAGACCGAAGTTGAAAGTTGCGTGTTTGGTAACAGTTTGTCATTTCGAACGAAGTGAGAAATCTGTTCTTTTGGTTGTCAGCCGTTAGCTGTCAGCTTTTGCAGGAAATATTATAAAAATGTCTTAAATCTTGGCTCTTGTGTTCAGCATCTCAGAAAAACAGATACTTCATTCCGCTAAAAGCTCCATTCAGTATGACAACACAGTGATGTGCTTTACTTTTTATACTGTAGCCTATTTCTTTTTATAACAAAAAATTTTCCATTGAGTAATTGGTGAAAGAGTTGTATTTTTTATCAGTTCAAAAATAGCCTACCATTCATTCTTTTTCAATAGAATTCAAATTCATCTCTTTAGCTTTTTCAATCATAAAATCGTACGCTGCATCGTACTCATTCGGGATGATACCGTCGAGGATGGCATCTTTAATGGCGGCTTTCAATACACCTACTTCTTTACCTGCTCCGAGTCCGAAAACTTGCATTATTTCGTTTCCGTCGATTGGCGGTTGGAAGTTGCGAACACGGTCTTTTTCTTCTATTTCCCTGAGTTTGTGTCTTACTATCTTGAAATTTTGCAGATGACGACGAACTTTTTCTGCGTTTTTAGAAGTAATATCGGCTTCGCAAAGAGTCATCAAATCGTCTATATCATCTCCCGCATCGAATAGTAAACGCCTTACGGCTGAGTCGGTTACTTCATGTTCTACCAGTTGCATAGGTCGCATGTGCAGCGATACCATTTTCTGCACATACTTCATTTTTTCGTTTTGTGGCAACTTCATACGGCGAAATATCTTAGGAACCATTTTTTCGCCAACATAGTTGTGGTTGTGAAAAGTCCAGCCCAGTTTCATATCCCACCGTTTTGTTACAGGTTTAGCTATATCGTGCAAAATAGCAGCCCATCGTAACCATAGATTGTCGGTTTCGCGAGCAATATTGTCAAGTACCGACAGGGTGTGATAGTAGTTGTCTTTGTGCCCTACACCGTCTTTTGTTTCGGCGCCTTTAAGTGCCAATAATTCGGGGAAGATAAACTCCAGTAATCCTGTTTTTTCTAAAAGTATAAACCCTATTGAAGGTTTGGGCGAAAGCACAATTTTGTTGAGTTCATCGGCTATACGCTCTTTCGAGATGATATGTATTCGCTCTCTGTTGTGAGTGATTGCATCAAAAGTTTCGGGAAAAATATCAAATCCCAATTGAGATGCAAACCTGATGGCACGCATCATCCGCAGCGGGTCGTCGCTGAAAGTTACATTAGGCTCAAGCGGTGTTCTTATGATTAATTTTTCCAAATCGTCTATTCCGCCGAAAGGGTCGGATAGTTCCCCGAATCGGTTTTGATTCAGGCAAAAAGCCATCGCGTTGATGGTGAAGTCGCGACGTTTTTGGTCGTCTTCCAATGTTCCGTCTTCCACAATCGGGTTTCGAGAATCGCGAGTATAGGACTCTCTTCGTGCTCCCACGAATTCGATTTCTGTATCTTTATATTTTATTTGTGCGGTTCCGTAATTTTTAAAAACAGAAAGGTGGGCGCTTTTGCCCAGTTTTCTTTTAACGGCTTCGGCAAGTTCTATTCCTTTTCCTACCGTTACAATATCTATATCTTTAGAATTGCGAAAAAGGAAAAAATCGCGTACATATCCTCCTATTACGTAACACTCCAATCCCATTTCATCCGCAGTTTGCGAAATGAGTTTAAAGGTTGGTGTGTTTAAATATGATTGAAATTCAGTTACAGATATATCCATTCTTTACACTTTTTCGAAGATTTGCACAACAGTTTTGGTGTGTTCTATCATTTAATGAATTACAAATTTACAATAATTTGTGTACAAAAAAAACTCTATTTGCCTGTTTTTTTACTACATTTGTCTTTACTCTCAACAGTAACTAACATCTGAAAATATAATGCGAGTCAGATTTAAAACATTTTCTTTGATATTACTCTCTTTTTTGCTTCTATTTTGTTCAGGAAACAGGCGAAAAGCCGAGCATCTGTTGTCGGAAGCACAAACACTTTATACGGAAGGCGACTATTTTCTCGCTAAACTTAAATTGGATAGTATAAAGATATTGTTTCCAAAGGCTTACGATGAAATCAAATCGGGTATGAAATTGATGCACGGTATTCGTATGGCAGAAAATGTGCGGAACATCGCCTTTTGCGACTCTATGCTTGCAGTGAGCGAGGTGAGAAAGTCGGAACTTATAAAGCATTTCGATTTTATGAAAGATGCCGAATATCAAGAGCTTGGCGTATATTATCCGAAATCTTATCCTTACAGTCAATCGCTAAATAGGAACGGGCTGCGTGCCGGCGTAGAGGAGAAAGGTCAGATGTTTATTGAGAGTGTGCTGTTAAACAATCGGGTAAAGCACAATCAAATAAAAGTTGTTACAAAAAACGGTGATTTTGCAAAGTCTTTGCCTGTAACCTCCGATGGATTTAATCATAGCTTTACTACTTTGGACAAAAGCTATGAAATTGTTCGTTTTAATGAGAGCACTGAAAACGGAGTAATTAAATTTATCTATACATTTCAAGAAAACCCGATTTCTTTGGTTTTTGTGGGCAGTCGTGAGGTTTCAGCCGAGCTTACTCAAGCACAAAAAAAAGGATTAGTGCAATCTTTCGAACTCTCAACCTTATTACTTGAAATAGAAAAACTTAAATTTGAAAAAGAGAAAAGTGAAACTTTAATCAGATATTTGGAAAGCAAAAAAGATTGATTTTCTCTATTTTCAAAAAGCAATCTCTACAATAAATGAATGTTGATGTTAATTCACTTCTTAATGAATGTACTTTTGCTACTGCCCGAAGTAGTGGGGCAGGAGGACAAAATGTGAATAAGGTCGAAACAAAAGTTATTATCTCTTTCGATGTTGATAGCTCTTTGATTTTAAGCGATGAGAATAAGATTTTGATAAAAGATAAACTTAAAAATCGGATAAATAGGGATGGTGTTTTGCAACTTTCGAGTGAGTCTGAACGTACTCAACTCTCCAATCGGAAAAAAGTAGTCGAAAGGTTTGTTTCGCTTGTTACCAATGCTCTACAGCCTGTAAAACCAAGAAAAACTACAAAGCCTACCGCAGCATCAATCAAAAAACGATTAGAAGATAAGAAAAGGGTTAGCGAGATAAAAAAGTTTAGAAGTGGAAAGTTAGATTTCTGAGTTTTTAAAAGCTTGCCATAAAGCATCGGGTGGAGTAGGAGCCACTACATTTATCTCCTCTTTCGAAACAGGATGTATAAACGATATCTTCCGTGCATGCAAGCAAATTCCACCGTCGGGATTAGAGCGTTCGAAGCCATATTTCAAATCTCCTTTTATAGGGCAGCCTATCTTTGCCAGCTGACAACGTATCTGGTGGTGTCTGCCTGTTTCTAAATTAATTTCGAGAAGATAATAATTGGCTGATTTGTCGATTAATTTATAATGCAATACTGCACGTTTAGTATTTGGTTTTTCGGTATCGTATGCGGTTGATTTATTGTTTTTTTCGTTTTTTATAAGGTAGTGCATGAGAGTATCTTCAGATTTATCGGGCAGTTTTTTTACAACTGCCCAATAAGTTTTCTGAATCTGCTCTTTCTTAAACATCTCATTTAACCGTGACAGAGCTTTGCTCGTTTTAGCAAAAACAACCACTCCACTTGTAGGTCTGTCCAACCTGTGTGTTACGCCACAGAAAACATTACCAGGCTTATTGTACTTCTTTTTTAGAAAATCCTTTACAATATCCGACAGCGGTTTATCGCCCGTTTTGTCGCCTTGTACAATTTCGCCGACCTCCTTGTTGACAATTATGATATGGTTGTCTTCGTACAGTACGGTCATTTTATATCTGTTTCATATATCGTTTCACCGATTTGTGAATGCTCTTTTCTGTAGCTTCATTTGCATATTTTTCCACATCTACAACATCGCGATGTACGTGAGTAATACAGAGTGCTCCATTTATACATCCGCCTTCGCAAGCCATACCTTCATAGAAATTCCATGGAGCTTTATTTACTTTCAATCTTGACAGAGTAACTTTGCATTCATCAATACCGTTCATAGATATTGCTTGCAGATTTTCGATATTCATCTCCTCTATCAGATTGGTGATTCCTTTTGCTACTCCTCCCGATTTGGCAAAAATACGACCATAGTATGAAGCATCATCTACCGGTGTGTCTTCGCATTGTGTTGTATCAATATCAAAAGCATCTACAAAAGCCTGCAACTCTTCAAACGACATAGCGCAATCTATCATTCCTTCGGTTTTTTCCAATTTGAATTCCGATTTTTTGGAACTACACGGACCAATGAAAACACATTTTGCAGTCGGATCTTCTCTTTTTATCAGGCGTGCAGCTTCAATCATTGGAGATGGAGTGTGGGATACATGTTCTTTTAGTTCGGGGAAGAACTTTTCCACATACATTACAAAAGAAGGACAGCAAGAAGTTGTAAGTAAGCCTTTCTCTTTAAACTCTTCAGCCTCTTTATATAATACAATATCAGCACCAACGGCTGCTTCCAAGACATCGTGAAAACCTATTTTTTTTATCGCTGTTACAATTTGAGCAGGACGTCCGTAACGACATTGGCTTACAATGGCTGGTGCCACAATAGCATAAACTTTATATTTTGTGTTGTTTTCGGAGCCCTTTAGAATGTCGATAACATCTAAAACATAAGATTTGTCGGCAATTGCGCCAAATGGACATTTATATACGCATGCTCCGCATTGAATACACTTGTCGTTATCTATTACCGCCTTTTTGTTTTCGTCAATTGATATTGCCTTTACTTTACAACTCACCACGCATGGACGGCGTTGTGCAATGATGGCATTGTAAGGGCATGCTTTCACGCATCTTCCGCATTCGATGCATTTGTCCTTGTTGATTACTGCTTTTCGGTCGATAATAGTGATAGCATCTTTAGGACAAGATTCTTGACAAGCGTGCTCAATACATCCGCGACAGGCAGGAGTAACGAATAGACCGTCAACAGGACACTCATCACAAGCAATGTCAATTACTTCAACTACGTTGGGGTTGCTTTTGTCGCCTCCCATAGCCATTTTAATACGTTCTTGCGTAATAGCTCTCTCTTTGTATATACAGCATCTAAGTTTTGCTTTTGGTCCCGGTGATATAGTTTTCGCAATATCAATATAGGCTTCATTTAGAGTGTTATTATAAGCTCTTTTAATGACTTCTTTCAGTACATTATATTTTAATAGTTGTACATTAGTATCAAAAACTCTCATCTTTGTGGGGTAATCGGTTTTTTAGTAGTTTATAGAAAAACTTTTTGTAATATTATTAGAATAATAAATATGTCTTTGTTTTTTTAAGCACAAAGATATAAATATTATCTGTATTAACCATTTAATCTGTGATTTGTATTATGCCAAATGTTTGATAAATTTTTCAAAGTATATAAAATGCTTTCGTATAAAACTAACAATTATAATATAAGCCTCAAGCAAAAAGCAAGAGACTTATATTCTTAATTGATAGATATTAATTACGTGTTCATTCCACCGCAAACGTGGATAACCTGACCGCTTACATAAGAAGATAGGTCTGAAGCCAAGAAAAGAGTTGCATTGGCAACATCTTCGGGCGTGCCGCCACGACGTAATGGAATCTGTTTTGCCCACTCGTTGCGAATCTCTTCAGATAGTTGTCCCGTCATTTCGGTAATGATGAAGCCGGGAGCAATAGCGTTAGCGCGGATGCCGCGAGAACCAAGTTCTTTCGCGGTAGATTTAGTCAAACCAATCATACCTGCTTTTGATGCCGAATAGTTTGCTTGTCCTGCATTACCCGATACGCCTACCACAGAGCTCATATTGATGATGCTTCCCGATTTTTGACGCATCATTATCGGAGTAACCGCATGGATAAAGTTGAATGCCGATTTAAGATTTACATTAATAACCGTATCCCATTGAGTTTCGCTCATACGCATTATTAAACCGTCTTTTGTAATACCTGCATTGTTAACCAATACGTCAATACGACCGAAATCTTTCATGATTTCTTCAACTACGATGTGTGTTTCATCGAAAAGTGCGGCGTTAGATGCATAACCTTTGCATTTTACACCCATTGCAGCAATCTCTTTTTCGGTCTCTTTCGCATTTTCATCGATATTCAGATCTGTGAAAGCGATGTTTGCTCCTTCCGATGCCAATTTTAGTGCTATTGCTTTACCTATACCGCGTGCTGCTCCGGTGATAAGTGCTGTTTTTCCTTCTAATAATTTCATTTTTTATATGTTTAAAATTTTAATTTATAAGTTGTTGAGAAGAATTATGGCTAATGTGTCAGAATGTGAAAACAATATTGAATTTCAGTTTATTCATATCTATTCTTTAGCTTTTAGTCCTTTGAAAATTATATTTGATATTAATTCTCTGTCGGTTTGTCTGTCGATTCTTAAATCGAGCACTCCGCGAATAACGGGTACTTCCAATCCTTTTAGAGCGTAATGAATTATCTCGGCAGTTTTAGGGATGTTTTTTATTACAAAAACTCCACATTCACACCCTTCGCTCATTATACTTGCCAAATATTTTATCTCTTTTCTGTCGAACTCTTTACGTACATTTTCCACTCTCCATATATCACGGAAAAAATCTGATCTTAATGTCCCGTTTCTTCTGACAACATCTTTTATGGCATTCAATCTGCAGAATGCGAAAAGGAGAAGTTTGTTGTCGGCTGTCAAATCTCTTTTGAGTACATCTTCCAATACAGAGTACAAATTCTCCAACTCTGATTGTACCACTGTCTTGTACAAGTCGGTTTTGCTTTTGAAATATGTGTAGAGTGTTCTTCTTCCAAACTGTGATGCTTCGGCAATATCATTCATTGTAGTTTGCTCAACACCGTCTCTTGCGAATAGTTGGCGAGCTACTTCAATAAGTTTATTCCTTGTTTTAGATATTGTTGTGGACATAAATGCACAGTTTATTTATATTTGTGCAAAAATAACACAAAGATTTGAATTTATGAAAGAATTGTATCTAAAAGTGTATTTATAGATGTAAAGTATTTTTCTAAGGAAAATAAATGTACTGTGAAAGAATTTGAATACCTTTGAATTTGTTTCGTAAAAGGAGATTTAAAAACGATTGCAAAGTTAAAATAAAAGACCGCTTAAGCATAGAAGAAAGAGACCTAAAAATCAACGACAGACAGGAGTTTGGACACTGGGAAGCAGACCTTATTGAAGGAAAAAATCATAAAGGATTTGTTCTTGTATTAACCGAAAGAGTGTCTAAACAAACACTAATAAAATACCTTGCGAATGGGAAAATAGC
>JBGZFC010000144.1:0-5710 GCA_041846575.1 Bacteroidota bacterium | reverse complement strand
ATTAGAGTCATCCAGGTTATTTACTCATGGTATCAAAATTCGAATGAAAATTTGATAAACATCGAGAAATTACTATTAAATGGAATGCAGAAATCATACGATCTATACAACTACTTGCTGCTCTTAATGGTTGAACTTACAAGAGCATACGAGACAAGGATTGAAATAAAACGAAACAAATTCTTACCGACTGAAGAGGATCTGAACCCGAATACACGCTTGATTGACAACAAGTTTATCCATCAACTTGCGACAAACAAACAACTAAACAAATATCTGTCAGACAGACCTATGTCGTGGTCGGAAAATGAGGTTTTCATAAAAAATCTGCTTGAAGATATTCTTGATTCGGAAATCTATACGGAATATTCCACAAACCAAGATTTTAGCTACGAAGCAGATAAAGATTTCTGGCGAAAAATATTTAAACAGTTTATTTATCGCAACGACGCTTTAGATGACTTGCTGGAAGATGAGAGCATTTTTTGGAACGATGATATCGAGATAGTGCAAACTTTTGTAATGAAAACCATAAAGCAGTTTTCGGAAGAATCTGATAGCGACCAACCTCTGTTACCGATGTTTAAAAACGAAGAAGACCGACAATATGCACTTAAACTATTGCACGACTCAATTTTAAACGAAAAAAAATATAGAAATATGATAGAAAGCAAAACCGATAAATGGGATTTTGAGCGTATTGCCTTCATGGATATGATAATCATGCAGGTGGCTTTGGCAGAAATACATACATTTCAATCTATTCCTACAAGCGTATCTTTAAACGAATACATCGAAATAGCGAAATCATACAGCACCCCCAAAAGCGGTACATTTATCAACGGCATTTTGGACTCAATAGTTACACAATTAAGAAAAGAAAATATTATCTTTAAAGTTTAAATTCAAAACCATTTAAAAATTTTTTATATGAATATTTTATTACAGGCAGGCGGTGTCGGAAGCGGAATATTGGGAAACCCGATTATTTTAATGGTAATTCTTATTGCGGTTTTCTATTTTTTCATGATTCGTCCGCAACAAAAAAAGCAAAAAGAGCTGCAAAAAGCACGCGAAGCAATGAAAGTTGGCGATAAAGTAGTAACCGCAGGTGGCATTCACGGACGCATAAAAGAAATTGGCGAAACATGGATCTCGGTAGAAGTTGCCGATGGTGTACGCATAAAGTTTGAAAAAACATCAGTATTTGCTTCTTCAAGCGACGCCGCAACCAAATAATTCTTTTCATCATGAAAGCAGCATCAATTTTAAAGAAAATAGGGAAAGGTGTAAAAAACACTCTTGAGGCTATCAATTGGAAAAACGTTGTGTTATTCTTCGGCTTTTTCATATTAGCTTTTATCTTTTGGTTGATGCTGTTTTTCCAGCGTGATGTTGAAGGCACTTACAGAATCCCGATTAAATACATCAATATACCAAACGATGTAGTTTTCGAAACATCGCCACCAGAGTTTATCGAAGTGCGCGTAGCAGATAAAGGTTCCGAGATTTTCGGATATGACCTCTCATTAAGCCAAGACTCTTTGGAAATTGATATTCAGAAAATGAGAAAAGATGAAGCTAAGGCAATACAAGGCAATCAGTTTATTCAACTTATTCGCACATCTCTCTCGCCAAGTTCACAACTATTGGGTTATGCGCCGGCAAGCATTTCTTTGGCGATGTCGAAATTGCAACACAAAGAACTTAAAGTTGTTTTTGACGGAGAAATATCGACAAGCAGATCAAACTTAATAGCAGACAGCTCCTCGTTTATTCCAAAAACAGTTACTGCGTATGCTTCAGGCAAAAATTTATCGAAACTTGATTTCGCTAAAACAGAATACACTATTTTTAATAATATAAAAAACACTTCACAACTAAAGGTAAAAATAAAACCTGTTGACGGTGTAAAATTTGTTCCCGATGAAGTAGAAATCTACATACCGGTCAACGAATTCACGGAACGAAAATTCGAAATACCAATCAATGCCAAAAATGTTCCGGAGAATATGGATATCAAGTTTTTCCCTTCACAAGCAGAAGTTACATTCTCGGTGATACTGGAAGAGTACAAAAAAATCTGTCCCGAAGATTTCGAGATAGTTTTGAATTACAATGAATTTCACGGAAACGAAAATGGAAAAGTAGAGCTTAAGCTTACTCACTCTCCTTCTTTTATCCGAAATCCGAGAATAAAACCTGAATCCGTAGAGTTTCTGCTCGAAAAACATTAATACGAAATGATAAAAATAGGAATAACCGGTGGAATAGGAAGCGGAAAATCAGTTATATGCAAAATCCTATCATTGTATGACGTACCTGTTTACGATGCCGATATTGAAGCAAAAAATCTGAATGACACTTCACCCGTTATCAAAGAGCAAATATCAAAGTTTTTTGGCAAAGAACTTTATTCCGGTGGTATGCTCGACAGAAAAAAATTTGCAGAAATAATCTTCAACAACCCGCAAAAACTGAAAACAGCAAACTCAATAATTCATCCCGAAGTAGAAAAACATTTTTTAGATTGGATAGAAAAACATAAATATTCGCCCATAATAGCCTTAGAATCAGCCATCTTATTTGAATCGCTATTTAAAGAATATACAGATATTGCCATAACGGTAACATCTCCTATGCAAACTCGTATTGATAGAGTAAAAAAAAGAAACAATATAGATATCGAATCTATAATAGCAAGAATAAACAGCCAGATGCCGGATGAAGAAAGAACAAAATTATCCGACGTTGTAATTATTAATGACGAAAAACAATCGCTCCTTTTACAAGTAAAAGATTTGTTGCAAAACAAATTAAACCTTTATTTACATTAACAGTCTAAATAAAAGTATTATCTTTGCATAGTTAAATTAAAACACATAATTAATCTAATAATCAAAACTACTAAATTTCAAAAAAGATGATTGAAAAATTTGGAGTAAATGCCGGTAAATTGTGGACACAATTGGATGAAACCGGTCGTCAAAACATTAAAGACCTAAAGAAAGCAGTAAAATTAGCGGAAAAAGATTTGTATGCTGCACTGGGTTGGTTGGCTCGTGAAGGCAAAATAACAATTGAAGAGATAGAAAAAGAGATATTTATCTCTTTGAAATAAACAATCTTCATAATTTAAAACAAAACGAAAGGGCTGTCTTATCGACAGCTTTTTTTATTATTTTTGTTCACGTTTAAGAAATTTATCTGCTATCTTTACAAAAAAAATCATCATGAATAAAATCTTCTTAATTCTTCTAATAGCAATTTTCGCAATCGCTCATACTTCAAACGCTTGCACCACAGCCGTTATTTCGGGCAAAGCCACTCCCGACGGTCGCAGTATTATATGGAAACTTCGCGATACGGATGATTTGGAAAACAGCATGCGATATTTTACCGATGGGAAATACGCCTATCTGGGCTTGGTAAATTCCAAAGACACCAAAGGCGAAAACGTATGGGGAGGATCCAACAGCGTCGGTTTTGCCATTATGAACAGCGCTTCGTTCAATGTAAATCAAGAAGATACTGTCTCTTTCAAAGATCAGGAAGGAGCGGTTATGAAATTGGCGTTACAAACGTGCGCCAGCCTCGAAGAATTTGAACAGTTACTCAACCGTCGCCCTAAACCCATGGGGCTGGCAGCTCACTTCGGAGTAATTGATGCGAACGGCGGAGCAGCGTTTTACGAAGTCAATAACCACTCGTGGACAAAATTCGACGCAAACAAAACTACCGAAGGTTATCTACTACGCACAAACTATTCGGAAACAGGTACGCCTGATGTAGGCTATGGCTTTATTCGCAGGCAAACGGCAGAGAAAATATTCGCCGACGCCCTAAAACAAAACCGTCTGAATTATCGAACCGTTTTGCAGGATTTTTCGAGATGCTTTTTCCATCCGGTTTTCGGATTGGATTATCGTCCAAAATACGAAAACGGACGTTACGAATCCGACTTTATCTCGACTGACGATATGCTAACCCGACACGGTTCCGCCTCAAATATTCTTATTCAAGGAATCAAGAAAGGCGAATCGCCAGATATGAATACCTTGTGGGTGCAAGTAGGATTTCCCCAAACCTGCATATCAATACCGCTTTGGGTGCGAGGAGGAGGGAATATCCCGCTCATATTGCAATATGATAAAACCATAAAAAATTGCCCTCTCAACCAATACGCGATGGAGTGGAAAAACAAAGTATATCCAATCGGTCGTTCCGACGGTTACCACTACCTGAAAATGACACTCCTCGTTAATCCTCAACGCAACGGCTACCTGCAACGAGTTGAACAAGCGGAAAATGATATTTTTCATGCAACGAGAAAACAATTAGATATATGGCGAGAACAAGCACCTGACCCGACTTCGATAGAATTGTTTTACATCGCTATAAATAAAAAAGTGAGCGTTTTTTATGGAAAATAATTTGGGAAAAGACAGAAAATATAGCCATTTTGTATATACCCCGATTATCACAATTCAACATCAGTAAATATAAAAAATGTCACCTGTACTATTCATCTTTTCAGGGTTGCCTGCCACGGGAGAAAGAGCCACCCTATATTCAAGCAATACATTTGTTTTATGATAGTTGAATGGGGTGGTTGAGTTTTTTATAAAGAGGTTTCATCCGCTTTTTTAGCAGGATTTTAGAAAAAGCTTAAAAAAATGATATATTTGCAGAATGAAAACATTCGTAAATATCCATTGATTCAGTGTTTTACAAGAGGTTATTTCATAAAAATATCTTGGAGGTCAAAACCATAAATAAGCAGATAGTTTTATGAAAGAAAACAATAGAGGACTCAAAAGAATAGTAATTTTTCTAATAATTGCCATTCCTTTGTCGAATATTTTCAGATTCGATGTTTTTGGAACGAGAGAAGTTTTACAAAAACTTCCGACCTGGCTCTATTTGACTTCTGTTTTATTACTTGAAGGAAGTGGCGTTTTTATAGGAGCATTAATCGCTATTTACTTACTCCGAAAAGATAGAAAAACTACCATTTCATTTTATGGGACATCGGTTAGAAAAAGCTTATTTATGTCCTCTATTCCAATCGTATTATTAACAATCATAGGAGTAAAAGACGGTTATGGAATAAATGCAAATCTGTATGGATTGATTGCCGCTGTGGGAAGTTTTATATACTGTATAATGGAAGAATTTGGTTGGAGAGGATATTTACAAGAAGAACTTAAAGGCTTAAAACCGGTAAAACGATATTTGATTATTGGATTTTTCTGGTACCTATGGCATCTGACTTTTCTGACAGAAGCAACTTTCCTCGGAAATCTTTTCTTTTGGGAGTGTTGTTATTTGGAAGTTGGGGAATCGGACAAGTTGCAGAATCCACCAAATCGGTTTTGGTAAGCGCCTGTTTTCATTTGATTATTCAAATAATGATGTTTAATTCATTCATTAAAGATGGATTGGACGGAACACAAAAACTGATTATATTAGGAGTTTCTATTTTTCTCTGGATACTGATTCTAAAAAAGCGGAAAAATAAAAAAGGATCGAAATATTTGAATGAAAAACAAAGCCCGAACCGCTAACAAGGTATTTCCTGCAGATGCTGCCCTAAAAAAGTGTGTAAAGTAAAATTTTATTATATTTGAATTTTAAAGAAAAAAGATAACAAAAGGTAGATTCAACAAGCAAATGCAATTTTGTTGTTTACAAAGTTATAAAAGATTTT
>JBGZFC010000143.1:0-7110 GCA_041846575.1 Bacteroidota bacterium | reverse complement strand
GTTTTATAACCAGGAGCGTCCACACCAATCTTTATCATACAAAACTCCTGCTAATTGCTATTATGCCAATGCGGCTTGAAAAATGAGAAAAAACTATCTTAACTTAAAGAAAAAACAGTCCAATTAAGAGGGAGTACTATATTATTTATCACGCGAAAAGATTCTCGCGATAGCGAGGTTATGGAATTTTTGCATATTTAGGCGATAAAGTGTCTTTTTTCGGACAGGAATGGATGTCTTTGTTGTTTGTTTTGTTGTATATATACGAAAAAAGCCCCAATAATCATATTTACCATATTGATTATCAAGACTTTTTTGATTTGTGGGCGTTAACGGATTCGAACCATTGACCCCCTGCTTGTAAGGCAGGTGCTCTGAACCAGCTGAGCTAAACGCCCGAGATGCTTTTTCTTTAGATTTTTGCCACGCTTGACATCTGTTTTCCTGAAAAACGATGCAAAGATATATCATTTTTATTACCTGCCAAAATATTTTGCGAATTTTTTTCATAAAATTTTTTCAACTCTACAATTATCATTATTTTTGTGTTTGAATTACAAATAAATGCAATAGTAATAAAGATAAAATCAAAAAAAAGTCTATATTTGTCAAATTATTATTTTTGATAAGAAATTTGTATTTCTATATTCTATATAAACACATCTTTACAACAAATAAATAATGAAATTAAATTTACTGACAGCAATTTCGCCCATTGATGGCAGATATAGAGATAAAGTTGATGAATTAGCTGAATATTTTTCTGAGTACGCACTTATAAAGTATCGTGTAAGGGTAGAGGTCGAATATTTTATTGCACTTTGTGAACTAAATATTTCACCTCTCAATAATATAAACAAATCTATATATAGCGTTTTAAGAGAGATTGTCGATAATTTTTCCGAAACAGATGCCTTACGTGCAAAAGAGATAGAAAAAACAACCAATCACGATGTTAAGGCTGTTGAATATTTTCTTAAAGAGAAGTTTGACGAACTTGGTTTGGAAAGGTATAAAGAGTTTATCCATTTTGGGCTAACATCGCAAGATATAAATAATACGGCTACGCCAATGATGTGGCGAGAAGCTTTAAACGATATATATATTCCTGCTTTAGATGAATTGTGCGTTCTTATCAGCCGTCATGCCGAAGAGTGGAAGAATGTTCCGATGCTTGCACGTACACATGGGCAACCGGCATCGCCAACACGATTGGGAAAAGAGTTGAAAGTATTTGCTTATCGACTTAACAATCAGATTGAAGTATTGAAACATATTCCTGCAAAAGCAAAGTTTGGCGGAGCAACGGGCAATTTCAACGCACATCACGTGGCATATCCGTCGGTAGATTGGAAAGCTTTCGGAAGTAAGTTTCTTCAAGAGAGTTTGGGGCTGTTTCGCGAAGAATACACCACTCAAATATCAAATTACGATGCTTTGGCGGCATCTTTCGACGCGTTAAAGAGAATCAATACAATATTAATAGATTTTGCCCGAGATATGTGGCAATACATTTCGATGGAATACTTCAAACAAAAGATAAAAGAGGGCGAAGTAGGTTCATCGGCTATGCCACACAAAGTAAATCCTATTGATTTTGAGAATGCCGAAGGAAATTTAGGCATCGCCAATGCACTTTTGGAACATCTGGCGGCTAAACTGCCTATATCTCGCCTGCAACGCGACTTGACCGATTCAACCGTTACAAGAAATATAGGAATGCCAATGGCTCACGGACTACTCGCGATAAAAAATGCAACAAAAGGTATAAATAAGTTAGTGTTAAATAGTGATGCAATAGAAAAAGATCTTGAAAACAATTGGGCTGTGGTTGCGGAAGCTATTCAAACTATATTAAGGCGTGAAGGATATCCAAAACCATACGAAGCTCTGAAAGGGCTGACAAGAACAAATACTCATATCACTATGGAGATAATCTCAGAATTTATTGATACACTAAATGTGAGTGATGGGGTTAAAAAAGAGTTGAAATCGATTACACCACACAACTATACGGGAATTTGAAAATCAAAATAGATTGCAACTGTCAAAATAAAGTTGCGAACAATGTTTTATAAATAAAAAAAAACCGTGAGGTTAATAAAAAAACAAACAAAAATGAATACAAACAACAAAGATGCACGCATGGCTCAAGGCTATGACAATGCAGGAAATGAGAGACACGTCGCTCCATATAAAAACCAAAATAGAAATGAGAGCAACCAAGGCAATGTGAGAGATAACGGATTAAAAAAACGCCGTCCCAGAGTAGGCGAGCGTATTCAACAACAAGACACAAGAGATAATAGGTATAGAAAGCCATACGACAATAACGAAAATCGTGAAAACAGAAACAGTTATCAGCAATCGGGAAACAGGCAGCCCAAAAAACTTGTAAAAAAGAAGAAACCGTTCAAACAAATTAAATATAAAGAGAATGCTGACCCTAATGCACCAATTCGTTTGAATAAATATTTGGCAAATGCAGGAGTTTGTTCTCGTCGTGAAGCCGATGAGCATATACTGGCGGGTGCAGTAAAGGTAAATGGTCTGGTAGTTAACGAATTGGGGACAAAAATCACCCGTTCTGATACAGTACTTTTCAACGACCAACCTTTAACTTTGGAGAGTAAAGTGTATGTATTGCTAAACAAACCGAAAGGTTTTGTAACAACTACCGACGATCCCGAAAACCGCAAAACGGTAATGGACCTGGTGAAAAGTGCTTGTCAGGAGCGAATCTATCCGGTTGGACGTTTAGACAGAGCTACCATGGGAGTTTTGCTGTTGACAAACGATGGCGATTTGGCATCGAAATTGACTCATCCCAAATACGAGAAACGAAAAATCTATCAGGTTTGGTTGGATAAACCAGTAGCGATGGAACACATGCAGGCTATTGCCGACGGTATAGAGCTGGAAGATGGAGAAATTCATGCAGATGCCATCAGCTACGTTACCGAAGAAGATTTATCGCAAGTGGGTATCGAAATTCATTCGGGAAAAAATAGAGTTGTACGTCGAGTATTCGAGAAACTGGGTTATCGTGTGATAAAACTCGACAGAGTATATTTTGCGGGACTTACAAAGAAAAATCTGTCTCGCGGCAAATGGCGTTATCTGACAGAACAAGAGGTTAATATGCTTCGAATGGGAGCATTCGACTAATAAATTATAGATTAAAAATAAAAAAACAATATTGTTTCGCTGTCATTTGAAACAAAATAAGCATTATACAATAATTTCCTTTATTTAGGGATTTAGGAGTTAAATATGAAACAAATAAAAAGAACAGTTATTGCCGAGGTGTTGAAATCTAAAAACTTCGGTGAAGAGATAAATGTAAAAGGATGGGTACGCACTCGTCGTGGTAATAAAAATGTAAGCTTTGTTGCGTTAAACGACGGTTCTACCATTAATAATATTCAGATTGTTATTGATATAGCTGAGTTTGGAGAAGAATATCTTAAACCTATAACTACCGGAGCGTGTATCAACGTGAACGGAATATTGGTTGAATCGCAAGGAAAAGGACAATCGGTTGAAATTCAGGCTAAAGAGATTGAAATATACGGTACTGCCGACCCTGTAACCTATCCGCTACAAAAGAAAGGACACTCGTTGGAGTTTTTGCGTGAAATCGCCTATTTGCGCCCTCGAACTAATACTTTTGGAGCGATATTCCGCATGAGACATCACATGGCGTACGCAATTCACAAATATTTTAACGATAGAGGTTTTTACTATTTCCACACACCGCTTATTACCGCTTCCGATGCCGAAGGAGCAGGCTCTATGTTTGAGGTTACAACGTTAGATATGAACAATGTGCCGAGAACAGAAGAGGGAAAAGTGGATTTTTCGCAAGACTTTTTCGGTCGTCAAACCAACCTGACCGTTTCCGGACAATTGGAAGGAGAACTTGGAGCGATGGCTCTCGGAGCTATTTATACATTCGGTCCTACGTTCCGTGCAGAAAACTCAAACACTCCGCGTCACCTTGCCGAGTTTTGGATGATTGAACCGGAAGTAGCTTTCAACGATATTAACGACAATATGGATTTGGCGGAAGATTTTCTGAAATATCTTATTCAATACGCATTGGATAACTGTATGGACGACATCGAGTTTTTGAGTGAGATGTACGACAAAGAGCTGATAAACAGGTTGAAATTCGTTGTAGAAAACGATTTCATTCGACTTACATATACCGAAGGTGTGAAAATATTGGAAGAATCAGGACACAAATTCGAGTTTCCTGTATTCTGGGGCGCCGATTTGCAGTCGGAACACGAACGTTATTTGGTAGAAAAACATTTCAAATGTCCTGTAATTTTAACTGATTATCCTGCCGAAATTAAATCGTTCTATATGAAACAGAACGACGATAGCAAAACCGTTCGCGCTATGGACGTACTTTTCCCGAAAATCGGCGAAATTATCGGCGGTTCGGAACGTGAAGATAATTATGACAAACTGATGAAGCGGGTAGAGGAGATTGGAATGAATATCGACCCGATTTGGTGGTATTTGGAAATACGCAAATTTGGTACTGCCCCTCACTCAGGTTTCGGTCTCGGTTTTGAACGTTTGATGCTCTTTGTTACCGGAATGGCAAACATTCGTGACGTAATTCCGTTCCCGAGAACACCTAATAACGCTGAATTTTAATAGGTGTATCAATAATAATTATCAGTTACAACTAGCTTTAGCTCGTGGTTAAAAGAATAAAACAACAATATGACTTTAGCCAAAGTTTATTCAATGTTTTAAACTGATTTGTAGATTAGAATAAAAATAATAGATGAAGAAAATACGCAATTTTTGTATTATTGCTCATATCGACCACGGTAAGAGTACTCTTGCCGACAGGCTGTTGGAATTTACTAAAACTCTTGAAGCAGAAGATTTACAATCGCAGGTGCTTGACAATATGGATTTGGAACGTGAGCGAGGTATAACCATCAAAAGCCACGCCATAGAAATGAAGTACGAGTACAATGGCGAACAATATACACTCAATTTAATAGATACTCCGGGACACGTGGATTTTTCCTACGAAGTGTCGCGTTCTATTGCTGCTTGTGAAGGAGCATTGTTGGTGGTGGATGCATCGCAAGGTATTCAGGCTCAGACTATCTCAAACGTATATATGGCAATTGAGCACGATTTGGAAATTATTCCCATTCTCAATAAAATAGACTTGGATAGCGCTATGCCTGAAGAGGTGGAAGACCAAATTGTAGATTTGTTGGGAGTAGAGCGTTCTTCCATTATCAGAGCGAGCGGAAAAACAGGAATCGGAATTGAAGAAATTTTGCAAGCTATTATTGAACGTATTCCGGCACCACAAGGAGACCCCGAAGCTCCGTTGCAAGCGTTGATTTTCGATTCGGTATTCAATCAGTTTCGTGGAATTATAGCCTATTTCAAAATTGTGAACGGAAGCATTGCCAAAGGCGATTTGGTAAAATTTATCAATACCGGAAAAGAGTACAATGCCGAAGAGGTGGGTATTCTTCGTATGGATATGGTGCCACGTAACAGGGTAGAGTGTGGCGATGTGGGATATATTATTTCCGGAATAAAAACTTCGAAAGAGGTAAAAGTAGGCGATACCATCACGCACGTGAAACGTCCAGCCGACAGTGCTATCGACGGATTTGAGGAGGTAAAACCGATGGTTTTTGCAGGAGTGTATCCTATAGAGACTGAAGATTTTGAGAATTTGCGTACATCGCTCGAAAAACTTCAATTAAACGATGCCTCGCTTACATTCCAACCCGAATCTTCGGTAGCATTGGGTTTCGGTTTTCGTTGTGGATTTTTGGGACTGTTGCACATGGAAATCGTTCAGGAGCGACTAGAACGTGAGTTTAATATGGATGTGATTACCACCGTTCCCAACGTTTCGTATCGAGTGTATGACAAACACGGAAAAATGAAAGAGGTGCACAATCCGAGCGGATTGCCCGACCTTACGCTTATCGACCGTATCGAAGAACCGTTTATTCGAGCTTCGGTAATTACAAATACCGCATATATAGGACCGATAATGACGCTATGTTTGGGTAAGCGAGGTGTACTTATCAGACAAGATTATATTTCGGGCGACCGAATTGATATTACCTACGATTTGCCGTTGGGCGAGATTGTAATCGATTTCTACGATAAGTTGAAAAGCATATCAAAAGGATACGCTTCGTTCGATTATCACATGCACGATTATCGTCCTTCAAAACTTGTTAAGTTAGATATTCTGCTTAACGGCGAGTCGGTCGATGCACTTTCGACGCTTACGCATTTCGATAATGCACAGACTTTTGGGCGTCGCATGTGCGAAAAACTGAAGGAGTTAATTCCGCGTCAACAGTTTGATATTGCCATTCAGGCAGCTATCGGGGCGAAAGTTATTGCTCGCGAAACAGTGAAAGCCGTTCGTAAAGACGTTACAGCAAAATGTTACGGTGGCGATATTTCGCGAAAACGCAAACTTCTCGAAAAACAGAAAGAGGGTAAAAAGCGTATGAAACAGGTTGGTAACGTAGAAGTTCCGCAAAAAGCGTTTTTAGCGGTATTGAAGCTGGATTAAAACGAACGTGAAATTTTTTGTCATAGCCTAAGGGCGATTCTGTGAATTCTGAACGAAGTGAAGAATCTATTTTATAAGCTGTTGGCTGTTAGCTGTTAGCAACACTACCAAATCATAAACGGCTCTCTGTCATTTCGAACGAAGTGAGAAATCTATTCTTTTGGCTTTTGGCTTTTGTAGGAAATATTATAAAAATGTCTTAAGTCTTGGCTCTTGTGTCTTGCATCTAAAAAAAACAGATACTTCATTCCGCTAAAAGCTCCATTCGGTATGACAATATAGTGATGTGCTTTACTTTTGATACTACTGCGTTATCATAAATAAATACCGAAATCGTTTACAACAAACCATTTCAGAGTAAAATGAAAATATTATGTACTAAACCCAAATTACGCAGTAGGCTTTTAAGCAACAGACAATAAGCTATAATTCAATGAGATAGATTTTGCAAAGTTTTTTTGACAAACTTCATTAATTTACAATATATCAACAATTTAAACAAGAGGCATCTTTTCTAC
>JBGZFC010000142.1:0-15761 GCA_041846575.1 Bacteroidota bacterium | reverse complement strand
TTCGTATTGTCCCTTGTCTTTTTTCCAATAATGATCCGTGCCGCCGCATTTGGAACAAACAACTCCTACTTGGTCGCGATACTCCTTGAATTTTTGCTTGCAGCTTTCTTCATCAGGAAATTCAGATATAAAATCGATTAATGTCATATAACTTGATTTTTTTACAAAGATAATCAATTTTGGGTAAATATGCGGATATTCATTAAAAATAAAAATCGAAACATAATAATAAAAACCATTTTAAAACTGCTGTCAACTCTATTAATGCTAACTACATTTATCGCAAGAATAATAAGACAAGAACAAGAAGTAGATATGAATCGCTATATCACTTTTATGTAGTTTCATAGAACGGAGTAAAAATAAAATCAGAAATACCTGAAAGGTTTGTGGAAAAAACGAGTAATACCTCACCAATAGAATAAGGAAACAAAACACTAATAATCAAAAGTATAACTAAACAATATTGACTCTTGCTCCTTGCATCTTTTGTCTTTCAAACACAGAAAACAACCGATTTATTTGGTTTCTAAAATATTTCTTTGTATCTTTGCACCAAATTAAAAAAATTACATCGCGGAGTGGAGCAGTGGTAGCTCGTTGGGCTCATAACCCAAAGGTCGTTGGTTCGAATCCGGCCTCCGCAACAAGAAAGAGAGTTGGCTAATCAAAGTTCAACTCTTTTTTTATTTAGGATGTATGATTTTTCGTCGCTCCATCACGAATTCTTTCGCGTGATATAGGCACAAGTTTTTCAACCAAGCAGCGACTGATTCCAAATTAACAACCCCTTATACTAAGAACAAACATCGTCTCAACTACAAAGCCAATGACCAAGGGCTAACAACAAAGACAAAAAGCTACACCAATTTCTTAATCCACTCTTCCCTATCACCCGGCAATAAATCTAACACTGGAATTTCTATTAGAGTATATGCTCCGGGCTGTTGTTTCATAGTCGCCCTTGCCGCACAAACAAGCAATTGGGCTGTCAATGCAGGATTATTAATACGCATATCAAAATTAAATAGTTGATTATGCGTTTTCCCAGATGCACCTTTCCTTTCCATTTTAACACCGTGCCCCATATCTTTAAGCAGCTCTACATCTGTCACTTGAAAAACGTGTGTTTCGTCATTTACAAAATAACTGTCAGATTTAATTTCTGATTCTACCGATGCTAAAGAAACACTCTCTTCAAGTTCAACGTAAACCATTCTGCGATGGACTCCGCCACCTACAGGCATTGTTAGAGAGAGTGCATTTTTTACGCCCCTTATCGCTTTCACGGCTACCGTATGCCCCATACTCATACCCGGACCAAAATTGGTGTAAGTGATTCCGTGCGGTGCCATAGCTTCAAAAAGAGTGCGTACAATAGAGTTGCTGCCGGGGTCCCAGCCTGCGGAAATAACAGATACGGCACTATTCTCTTTGGCTGTTTTATCCAAACTTCGTCGCAAATCTACAATACCGCTGTGAATATCATAACTGTCAACCGTATTTATCCCCAGCATTAAACACTCCGTTGCGTATTTCTCCACGCTTCTGCTCGGCGCACTAAGAATAGCAACATCCACTTTTTCCAATTTTGAAATGGAATTTGTAACCTTATAATGTGATAATTCGTCAGGCAAGTTTTCGGTACTACGACGCACAACACCAACAATCTCGAAATCGGCTGATGACTGCAACACATCCAATACTTTATTTCCTACATTACCGTATCCGACTATGGCAACTCTTATTTTTGACATATCTTTTTTGTTTTTTTATTGAACACAAAATTAGACAAAATATGGAAATTTATTTAACACAGAGTTATCTTTTTTTCGAAAAGAGAGAACAAAAAAACTATTATACAAATTAAACAGCATTCTCGTCCGCTTCTTCATCTTCTTCATCTTCAAAGTAAAGGGGCTTCTGCGGTTCATGTTTCCGATATATTATTGCTACCGACAAACCCGCAATGGAACCTGCAAGATGACCCTCCCAAGAGAGCTGTTTATCCACAATTTCCGCAAAAGGGAAAATAGACCATATCATACTGCCATATACAAATGCCAAAATCATTGATACGGCAACCAAAGGTATATGTTTACGAAAAATACCGCTGAAAAACAGAAAAAAAGCCAATGAAAAAATCAATCCGCTCGCACCTATATGATACAAATCGCGACCGATAAGCCAAGTGAAAACTCCACTGACAATCCACAACATAAAGAAACTCCGAAACGCTATTTTTGCATAAAAAAAGAAAAGAAACCAGATTAATATCAAAATTGGCAACGTGTTGGAAAGCAAATGAGAAAATGACACATGAATAAGTGGCGATAACAAAATTCCCATCATTCCATTCAAGCTGCGAGGCAATATGCCCAATTGAGGCACGGAAAATTGAAATATATCAGCGGCTTCTAACAAATAAATCAACCAAATAATTGTTACAAAAAATATGGAAGGCAACATTGCAATCCATATTTTTTTCTTCTCTATATCATTCAACATTTTGATAAATCATAACTGCTTTGAATAAACAAAAGTACAAAGAATTTACTTAAAGCAAAAAAAACTTAAATTATTATAGATTTTTTATTGTATTATTGTCTTTTATTTAGTAACTTTAGGCACTTTTAATTAGTGTTATTACCAATTTTAATTGTTTATCACGATGAGTTACTTGAAATTTGACAAAAATCTAATGATTAATTTGGACTATTCTCTTTACCGCAATGTATTGAGAACCAACAGAAAAGGTGCATACCAAAACTCTTCGATATCGGGTTGTAATACAACCAAATATCAAGGCTTGCTGGTAATGCCTGTACCGTTTATAGATGATGAGAATCATCTCATTTTGTCATCCGTAGATGAAACAATTATACAACACGGTGCCGAATTTAACTTAGGCATACACCGATACGAGGGCGACAACTATAATCCCAAAGGACACAAATATATTCGTGAATTTAATTGCGATGGCGTTCCGAAAACAATCTATCGAGTAGGTGGTGTTATTTTATCAAAAGAGATTCTGTTCTCTTCGAAAGAGAATCGCTTGATGATACGATATACTTTACTTGATGCTCATTCGCCTACAACTATTCGCTTTAAACCATTTCTGGCTTTCAGAAAGATTTCGCAACTCACTTGCGAAAACAATCAAGTTGACCAATCTTATCGGGAAATAGAGAATGGAATAAAAACATGCATGTACTACGGTTATCCCGAATTACATTTGCAATTCAGCAAGAAAGCCGAATTTATTTATCATCCCGATTGGTACCGAGGTATAGAATATCTTCAAGACCTGCAGGCAGGCGACACATTTAAGGAAGATCTTTACGTTCCGGGGTACTTTGAGATGGAAATTGCGAAAGACGAAGAGATTATTTTCTCCGCAAGTGATATTTTAGTAGATACAACAAAACTGAAAGAAGAGTTTGATTACGAAATAAAAAAACGCACACCAAGATCAAGTTTCTACAACTGTCTGAAAAACTCAAGCCATCAATTTTACTATATTCCTAAAGAGGATGAGTATTATCTTTTGGCTGGATATCCATGGTTTAAAGTCAGAGCACGAGACCAGTTTATCTCATTACCAGGTTGTACAATCGCTGTGAACAGGACTGCCGATTTCGAAAAAATAATGGATACGGCTATTCCTCATCTAAAAAATTTTATTGATAACAACCAATTGTCTGACACAATAAAACAGATTGACGACCCCGACGTATTACTGTGGGTTGTTTGGGCTTTACAACAATTCAAAAAAGAGCGAAAAGATGTATTTATACAAAAATATTCAAACTTCCTGTTCGAAATTATTGATTTTATTTCTAAAAGCAAACATCCAAATCTGGCAGTAAAAGAAGACACAGGCATGGTATCAACCTATGGTGCGGATGTAGCTGTAAGTTGGATGAACGCTACTATAAACGGACATCCGGTAATACAGAGAACAGGTTATCTGGTAGAGTTTAACGCCCTGTGGTACAATGCACTAATGTTTGCAAATGAAATAGCTTCTGCAGTTGACAAAAAAAGTCTGAGCGAGTCATATATGGAGATGGCAAAAAAAGTAAAAACGTCATTCGTTGATGTTTTTTACAACAGATATGGCTATCTTTTCGACTTTGTAGATGGATATTATTCCGATCAAAACGTGAGACCAAACATGCTCTTTGCCGTTTCGTTACAATATTCGCCATTAGAAAGATATCAGAAAAAAACCGTTATCGATTTTGTAACAAAAGAGTTACTGGTTAATGGCGGAATACGTTCTCTAAGTCCTAACGGAAGCAACTATTATCCACGCTATCCAGAGTCGATAAACGAGAAACAGACAGCATATTTCAACGGTATGTCTTTCCCGTGGTTGTTTGGAACATATATCGAAGCTTACCTGAATATTTTCGGCAAAAGCGGACTGGGACTCGTTGACCGCATAATGATAGAGATGGAAAATGAGATGAAAAACGATTGCATTGGCACCATTTCAGAGTTTTACGATTCCGCTCCACCGTTTTATGCACATGGTGGATATTCGTTTGCAATGAGTGTTGCAGAACTGCTTAGAGCAAAAAAAATTATTAAAGATGCGGAAGAGGCTTAAAATAGGATTAGTGATTTTTTACACCACACAATATAAAGTGATATAAAATAGTTATTACAAATATTTTGAAACAATATATATGAAAGCATTAATGTTTGGATGGGAATTTCCCCCGCATATTTTAGGAGGATTAGGCACGGCAAGTTATGGTTTGACCAAAGGCATGTCGAAACAGGAAGACATGGAAATAACATTCGTCATACCAAAACCTTGGGGTGATGAAGACCAGAGTTTTCTAAAAATTGTCGGCTTAAGCAACACGCCAATTGTTTGGCGTGATGTACCATGGGAAACAGCAAAGGCGAGATTGCAAAAATTCATGAATCCTGAAGAATATTATTGGCTTAGAGATAATATATATGCCGATTTCAGCTATATGCAGACTAACGATTTGGGTTGTTTAGAATTTTCAGGAAAATATCCGGATAATATTTTAGAAGAGATAAACAACTACTCTATAGTTGCCGGTGTTATCGCACGTACCTACCAGTATGACGTAATTCATGCCCACGACTGGCTGACATACAATGCAGGATTGCATGCTAAAGGTATTTCCGGTAAACCGCTTACCATTCACGTGCACGCAACTGAATTCGACAGAAGCAGAGGAAAACCAAACCCAATAGTTTATGACATAGAAAAAAACGGTATGGACAATTGCGACCGCATTATTTGTGTCAGTAACTTGACTCGTGAAACAGTAATTAAAAATTATCACCAACCCGAATGGAAAGTAGTAACAGTACACAACGCAGTAGAACCACTAAGTCCTGAAATTGAGGCTATTGAGAACAATTCGGGCGTATCGGAAAAAGTTGTCACCTTTCTGGGAAGAATTACGATGCAAAAAGGTCCTGAGTTTTTTGTTGATGCGGCAACGCAAGTACTCAAAAAAACAGACCATATACGCTTTGTAATGGCAGGTAGCGGCGATATGATGGATCAAATGATACGTCTGGTTGCAGACCGTGGAATTGCTGACAAATTTCATTTCACAGGTTTTTTACGCGGACAACAGGTATATGAAATGCTTAAATCGAGCGATGTGTATGTAATGCCATCGGTATCGGAACCGTTTGGTATTTCGCCGTTAGAGGCTATGCAGTGCGGAACACCGAGCATAATCTCTTATCAATCGGGTTGTGCCGAAATTCTCAATAAAGTAATCAAAACCGACTATTGGGATGTTGACGCAATGGCAGATGCCATATATTCTATTTGTACATATCCGGAGATGGCTAACTTCTTGAAAGTGGAAGGAAAAAAAGAGGTTGACAGCATTTTATGGGAAGATGCGGGTAAAAAAGTACGTGCAATTTATGACGAATTAGTGCGGTAAATCAATAAAAAACAGAATAAATTAAATCAATATGAAAACTATTTGCTTTTATTTTCAGATACATCAACCGTTTAGGTTAAAAAGATATCGTTTTTTTAATATTGGAAGAGACCATTATTACTACGATGATTACTCAAACGAGGAAATAATGCGACAAATTGCGGCAAGGTCATATATTCCCGCTAACAGAATGATGCTTGACTTGATAAATCTCTACAAAGGACAGTTCAAAATCGCATTTTCCATTTCGGGCACGGCTTTAGACCAAATAGAAATTTACACTCCCGAAGTAATGGATGGACTGAAAGAGCTTAGTCGCACAGGTAGTGTAGAATTTCTTACCGAAACATTTGCACACTCATTGGCTTGCATGGAAGATCCGTTAGAGTTTAGAAATCAGATTAAACAACATTCCGAAAGAATTGAAATGCTGTTTGGGCAAAAACCTAAAATTGTAAGAAACAGCGAACTTATCTACTCCGACGAGATAGGTAATATGGTGTACAATATGGGTTACGATAAAATGATAACCGAAGGAGCAAGGCACATTATGGGATGGAAAAGTCCGAACTATGTATATCAATCAGCAGAACAACCCAAATTGAATCTACTCCTTAAAAACACGCAGTTTAGCGAAGATATTTCATTCAGGTTCTCCGATTTTTCATGGAAAGAGTATCCTTTAACGGCTGATAAATTCGTTTCATGGATAGCAAACACTTCGCCACAAGAAGAAATTTTCAATATTTTCATTAATTACGAAGTTTTTGGAAATATGCATCCTTCTTACACCGGAATCTTTGAGTTTATGAAAGCAATTCCTCACTATGCATTAGAAAAAGAGATAGGGTTTGCCACACCAAGTGAGATTTTCGAAAAACATAAACCTGTTGGAAAAATATCAGTACCGACTCCTATTTCATGGGAAGGCGAAGAGCGTGATTTAAGTGCTTGGAGAGGCAACACGCTTCAAGAAGGTGCTTTTCAAACGTTGTATAAAGTAGGCGAGAGAGTACGTTTGAGCAACGACCGCCGATTGAAACAAGATTGGCTCTATCTGCAAACAAGCGACCACTTCCACTACATGTCAACCAAGCACTTCTCCACAGGCTCGGCACAAAGTAATTTCAGCCCATACCAATCGCCTTACGACGCGTTTAACAACTACATGAACGTTCTTAGCGATTTTATTGGCAGAGTAAACGCACAATTCCCCGAAACAGTTGATAACGAAGAACTCAACTCTCTATTGCAGACAATTCACAATCAGAATATTGAGATTAATAAACTGAAAAAAGAATTGAAAAAAGTTATCAGAGAAAATGAAGATAAGTTGGTTAAAAAAAATACAAAAACATCTTCTACAAAAAAATAACGTTTCGATATAATAACCGCTCAATTATTGAGTAGTACCAACAGAAAAAACTCAGGAGATTTTACTGAGTTTTTTCCGTTTTACTAAAAACTATCTGCTTTTTTATCCATATCAATTCTTGAAAAACACCCGTCCATCGGCAGCATAAATAACGATTGGTTTTGATTTATCCACTACACCACCCAAAATATCTTTCGACAGTTGGTTGAGTATCCGGCGTTGAATAACTCGTTTCACGGGACGTGCCCCAAACTCAGGGTCGTATCCGGCACGAGCGATAGCATCAACAGCTTCATCGGTATATCGCAACTCAATTCCGTTGTTTTGCAACATGTGAGCAACATTTTTTAGTTGAATACGAACGATTTTCGCTATTTCATCCGTTTTGAGCGGCGAGAACATAATAATATCATCAATTCGGTTCAAAAATTCGGGACGAATATTCTTTTTCAACATATCCAATACCGTGTTTCTGGTATTTTCTATAATTTCCGCTCTATTTTGTTCGGTAATTTTCTCGAAATTTTCACGAATCAAATTCGACCCCATATTCGAAGTCATAATGATTATAGTATTTTTAAAGTTCACCACCCTACCCTTGTTGTCGGTTAAACGACCATCATCAAGCACCTGCAACAAGATATTAAACACATCGGGATGTGCCTTCTCAATCTCATCGAAAAGGACTACCGAATAAGGTTTTCTTCTGATAGCTTCGGTCAGTTGTCCGCCCTCGTCGTAACCCACATATCCGGGAGGTGCACCGATAAGGCGTGTAGCACTGAATTTCTCTTGATATTCACTCATATCTATGCGAGTCATCATATTTTCGTCATCGAACAGATAATCAGCCAACGCTTTTGCCAACTCGGTTTTGCCCACTCCGGTAGTTCCCAAGAATATAAATGAGCCAACCGGACGTTTCGGGTCATTCAACCCTGCACGATTGCGGCGCACAGCATCGGAAACAGCTGCGATTGCCTCTTCCTGACCAACAACACGTTTGTGAAGTTCCTCTTCAAGATTGAGCAGTTTTTCCCTCTCACTTTGCATCATTTTCGAAACAGGAATTCCCGTCCAACGTGCAACCACATCGGCAATATCATCCGCATCAACTTCCTCTTTAATCATCGCTTTTCCGCCTTGCGTTTCGTGCAGTTGCTGTTTTATACGTTCTATTTCAGCCTCTTTCTCCTTTATTTTTCCGTAACGTAACTCGGCAACTTTACCGTAATCGCCCTCACGTTCGGCTCTTTCGGCTTCAAATTTTGCGTTTTCTATATCTATTTTGTTTTGCTGAATTTGATTGATAAGCTCTTTTTCCGATTGCCAACGAGCTTTAAGTACGGTCTCTTCTTCACGTAAATCCTCTATCTCTTTCGTGAGTTCCTCCTCTTTTTGCTTATCATTTTCTCTGCGAATAGCCTCGCGTTCTATTTCGAGCTGTTTCACACGACGTATGATTTCGTCCAACTCTTCGGGTACGGAGTTTACCTCCATACGTAATTTGGCTGCTGCCTCATCCATCAAATCGATAGCTTTATCGGGCAAAAAACGGTCGGAAATATAACGATGCGATAGTTGCACGGCAGCGATAATAGCCTCATCTTTAATACGAACTTTATGGTGATTTTCGTACTTTTCCTTCAATCCTCGAAGAATGGAGATAGAATCCGCCTCTGTCGGTTCATCTACCATAACCATTTGAAAACGACGCTCCAGCGCTTTATCTTTCTCAAAATATTTCTGATACTCATCCAACGTGGTTGCTCCTATGGAACGCAATTCGCCACGAGCCAAAGCCGGTTTCAATATATTGGCGGCATCCATAGCTCCTTCACTTTTTCCGGCACCCACCAATGTGTGAATTTCGTCTATAAAGAGAATTATCTCACCTTCGGATTTAACCACCTCGTTTACAACCGATTTCAAACGTTCTTCAAACTCGCCCTTATATTTGGCTCCGGCTATCAGTGCACCCATATCCAACGAGTAAATCTCCTTGCTTTTAAGATTTTCGGGCACGTCGCCACGAATAATTCGGTGTGCCAAACCTTCCGCTATGGCTGTTTTACCTGTTCCCGGCTCGCCGATAAGAATAGGATTGTTTTTTGTGCGACGACTCAAAATTTGCAGCACACGACGTATCTCCTCGTCACGTCCGATTACAGGGTCGAGTTTGCCGTTTCTGGCTCTATCGTTCAAGTTTATGGCATATTTGCTCAATGCCTGATATGTATCTTCGGCTGATTGACCGGTAACATTTTCGCCTTTACGCAACTCTTGTATCGCTTTTTCGAGCTGTGGTTGCGAAACTCCGGCTGTTTTCATCAAATCGGATGCTTTGCCGCCTTCACTCAGAAGTGCCAACAACAGATGCTCCAAAGAGATATATTGGTCGCCCATCTTTCCGGCCAAATTCGAAGCTTTAGTAAAAACGGAATTGGTTGCTCGGCTTAGCATTGGCTCTCCACCCGATACTCGCGGGCACGACTCAATCTCGTTTTCAATTGATCTCTGCAACGAAGCGATGTTCACTCCCAATTTCTGAAACAGAAAACCGGTAACATTTTCGCCCACTAACATCACACCTTTCAAAAGGTGCACAGGTTCAATCATTTGCTGATTGTTACCTTGCGCAAGCTCTACCGACTTTTGCACGGCTTCCTGCGCCTTGATTGTAAAATTATTGAAATTCATATTGCTGTGTTTTTATTTTTAGACATCAGAGACAAGAATAAAGACATACAAATTTTCATTCTCGTAAATCTTATTTATTGTATTTTATTTCTACCTATTAAAAGGCAAACTTCTTGCCAAATGGAGAAATATGACGAATTGACAGATAATAAGGATTTTTTATTGTATTTTTTTCTATATAAATAAATTAGAAAGCGGAAAAACTCAAAAATGAACTCAACTTACCTTTTTTACGGAATAGGAATAATAGCCTTAGGTTTTTTATTAAAATTTTTCCCGATATTAATTGCCGGATACAACACGATGACAAAAGAGCAGAAAGAAACATTTGATATCGAATTTTTTTCCTCTCTTATACGCAATGTCTTTATAGTAACGGGATTGAGTGTAATATTTTTTTGCTTTTTACTGTCGTGGAATTGGGCTTTCGGTTTTATTATATTCAGTGGTGTTATCTATTTATTGATAAGGGGAAAGAAATATAATCTAAAAAATAGGCTGCTTTTCCCGTTATTTCAAGTAAACGCCACTTAGACATGTGCCTAATCATGACTTCACAAATTCCTTTTCCTTGCCTGCGAGAAAGACGTTTTCTACCGTTTGCTCTCCAACAGCGCGATAGATTGATGCCGGTTCGGTTATTCCATCACAAAGCAGTTGATAAAAAATACCGAAACGGGCGATGATGAACCTGCAGATAATACACGTTGCCTGATAATAGACGACACTGATTTACCAAAAAACGAAAAGCATTTTGAACTTATCGGTAAAGTTTTTTCACACGTTACGCAGACACGGATATTGGGTTTCAAAGCCTCATTCTTAGGTTATTTTGATGGAAAATCATTACAACCAGATATACATTTAACAACAGGGAACTAACCGACAAAGAATTAGCAAGATTTCTTGTGAGGAAAGGATTGCAGAAACGCTTCAAGCTGTCAAGTTATTATCATTCATCGGCAATCGTTAATCATAAAGGTCTCGAAATAAAACTCTTTTTCGCCAAAACTTCTAAACATGGGGCTTACAGCATTTTATTGGACACCGACACATAGCAGAATTTCGACAGGACATACAGGATTTATGTCAATTGTTGGGCAATTTAAGTTTTTTCAGAGAAAGCAAACAGCATTTGTAATTGGGTAAATGTCAGTCGCTGGATTTTGATATTCAAATTGCCACTACAACGCTTTGTCTGTCGCAATACAATTTACTTGCCGTTGCCGGCTGTTTCTCTGCTTACCAAACCGACGGCGAATTGTTTCGAGCAATCGAAAAGGAGACGCTTCAATTAATCGCAGGTGAATATATATAACATATAATCACTCGGTTAGCAGCTAAAATAGCTGACATTCCAAACTTTGCCCCTGAAAAGTTTATCCTTGAATTTTTGTCTGAAAATAGAATACTTGCGTAACATCAAATGGGCAAAAAAGACTTTTCCGAGTGAACCAACTCCGCAACTTCAGCGGAAACAGTCTTTATCAGGGCTGTCGGATTTATTTTTAACTGTAATCCCCTTTGTCCGGCACTCACGTAAATATGGTCAAAGTTGAGACACGAAGCGTGAATATAAGTAGGATAGTTTTTTTTCATGCCGATGGGCGAACAAGCTCCCCTAATGTAGCCGGTAACCGCCAACAGTTCTTTCATGGGTATCAGCGCACAACTTTTATTACCCGATACCGATGCTGCCTTTTTTAGGTCAATTTCTGCATTACCGGGGACTACACAGACAAAATACTTCGTCTTGTTGCCTTCCAGCACCAACGTTTTAAAAACCTTAGAGGGTTCCTCTCCCAATTGTGCAGCCACATGAGTAGCAGACAAGTCGTTCTCGTCACATTCGTAAGGAATAAGTTGATATTCCGTTTTTGCCTTATCGAGCAAACGGGCAACATTTGTTTTCTGAATTTTTGACATGGTGCAGATATCTATAAAAGTATTTTCAAACGTTTTTCATACTCAGCTGTATTCTCTTTCGCTCCGTATCTATTGAGATAACTTTCACACGTACGTGTTGATGCAACGAAACCACTTCTGTGGGATTGGATACAAATCGGTCGGCAAGCTCCGAAATATGCACCAATCCGTTCTCTTTTATGCCCACATCTACAAAACAGCCGAAATTGGTTATATTTGTTATAATGCCGTTCAGAGTCATCCCCTCTTTCAAATCGGCGATGGTACGAATATTCTGGTCAAACTCCAAAACCTGCACTTTGCTACGCGGATCACGTCCCGGTTTTTCCAATTCTTGCAAAATATCGGTAAGTGTTTCTGTGCCGATAGTTTCTGTTTTATAACGTTCAATATCAATAGTATCTATAAGTTCCTTGTTGTTAATCAGTTCCGTTACCGAGCATTTCAAATCCTTTGCCATCTTCTCTACGATACCATAACTTTCGGGATGCACCGCTGAGTTGTCTAAAGGGTTCTCAGCATTAGGAATGCGTAAAAACCCGGCACACTGTTCAAATGCTTTTTCGCCCAATCGTGGCACTTTTTTCAACTCTTTGCGTGAACGAAAAGCTCCATTTTCGGCACGATAAGTTACTATATTTTGTGCCAACGATTCGCCCAACCCCGATACGTACATCAACAGATGCTTACTTGCCGTGTTGAGATTTACGCCCACTAAATTCACGCAACTTTCCACTGTTTGGTCGAGCGATTGTTTCAATTTTGTTTGGTTCACATCATGCTGATACTGTCCTACCCCAATGGATTTCGGATCTATCTTTACCAATTCCGCAAGCGGATCGCTCAGGCGACGTCCGATAGATACGGCTCCACGCACGGTAACATCATAATCGGGGAACTCTTCACGTGCCACTTTCGATGCCGAGTAAATCGAGGCACCGTTTTCGCTTACCACAAATACTTTTACCTCCTTTTCGTAACGTATATTGGCAATAAATCGCTCCGTTTCACGGCTTGCCGTGCCGTTTCCAATTGCAATGGCATCTATCTTGTAGGTTGAAACCAGTTTCGACACTTTGCTCGCCGATTTCTGAAACTCGTTTTGTGGCGGGTGCGGATATATGGTTTCGTTATACAGAAGATCTCCTTGCTCATCCAGACATACCAATTTACAACCTGTTCTATAACCGGGGTCAATTCCCAAAATACGTTTTTGTCCCAATGGCGGAGCCAAAAGCAGCTGTCGCAAATTTTCGGCAAAAACGGCAATCGCCGTATCATCGGCGTTTTCTTTAGAAATATTGGCAAATTCGGTTTCGATAGAAGGCTTCAGCAAACGCTTGTAAGCATCTTCTACAGCTTGTTCTATAAAATCGGCGGCAGGGACACTCTTTTTTGCATATTGAGGAACGAGTTTATCCAAACATTTTTCGTCATCCGGCGAAATGGATACACGCAAAAAACCTTCCGACTCCCCTCGTCGAATAGCCAAAACACGATGCGAAGGACAGCGAGATAACGGAGCAGAAAAATCGAAATAATCTTTGTATTTTTCGCCATCTTCCTCTTTTCCTTTTATCACTTTGGAGGTAATTACCGCTTCACGAGCGAAAATATTTCGCACGGTTTGTCGCGATTTTTCATCCTCATTTACCCACTCTGCAATAATATCGCAAGCACCTTTCAAAGCAGCATCTGCATTGGGCACTTCATCATTTATAAACTTTTGTGCTTTAATTTCCGGTTCCTCGTTTTGTTGCAACATCAACCATTTTGCCAACGGCTCCAATCCTCGTTTACGAGCTATTTCGGCTCGAGTTTGTCTTTTGGGTTTATAAGGCAGATAGATATCTTCCAACTCAATGGCATCCCAACAGTTTTCTATTCTCTCTTTCAGTTCCGGAGTCAATTTTTCTTGCTCCTCTATAGAAGAAAGTATGGTCTGTTTTCGTTTCTCAAGCTCTATAAATTTATCGTTCAGTGATTTAATATCGGCTATCTGTACTTCATTCAATGCTCCGGTAGCCTCTTTTCGGTATCGGCTGATAAATGGAATTGTTGCCCCTTCGTCAAGGAGTGAAATTGTATTTTGTACGCTTTTTAGAGATATATTTAGCTGCTTTGAAATGAGTTGGTGAGTGATATGCATATTCTTTTAGGATACAGAATTAAATAACGTCAATGGGGTTAATAAAATGATTTATGCTTCAATGAGGCACAACAGGTTTTTTATTTTCAATTAATTATGTTAAATAGAATTTATCACATGCACGGTATGCAATGCGGTAAGGCAAGCCGTTTCCGTTCGCAATCTGTTATTGCCTAAACTTATAGCTTTAAAACCTTTGTCTATAGCCAATTGTACTTCCGATTCGCTGAAATCGCCTTCGGGACCGATTAAGATTAAGGTGTCTTCACCCTTCTTGCATATTTTGGAAAAAACGGATTTATCGGACGAGTAACAATGGGCGATATATTTTTGTCCGGCAAACGGTTGCAGAACCACCTGTTGAAATGGTGTCATCTCTTCAAAAATTGGCAAAAAAGCCTGTTTGGATTGTTTCATGGCAGAAACCATTATTTTTGTCAATCTGTCCGGTTTAATCTCTTTTCTTTCCGAAAAATCGCATTTTAAAGGGATAAATTTATCTACACCTATTTCTACAGCTTTCTCAATAAACCACTCATTTCTATCCATTTGCTTAGTTGGAGCGAATGCAACGGTTATTCTAAAATCTCTGCCATGCTCCTGTTTTTTTACATCCAAAATCTTCACCAAACAGTGTTTGGGATGTGCCTGAACAAGCTGACAAGAATAGAAATTTCCGCATCCATCCACTATAGACAGAGAGTCGCCCTCTTTCATTCGCAACACTTTTATACAGTGCTGTGATTCTTGCTCGGGAAGTTGCTGACAATTAGCTATATCTGGATGATAAAAAATTGAATCGTTCATCTCAATTTCGTTCTCTTCGGTTTATCTCGTCTCGAAGTTTAGTTGCCAACTCGTAGTCTTCCTCCTTCACAGCCTCTTCCATTCGTTGACGTAGCACATGAATATCCAACTCATCAATATTTTCTGAAGTAAGCTCTTTTTCGAGTGATGAATCAGTTTTCTCATCTGATGAAACTTCTCGCTCGTCAAAAACGACACTCATTTTTTGCATAATCTCCTCAGTGGTAAATATATCGGAGCCGGCTCTAATAGCGATAGCCACTGCATCTGATGTTCGCGAATCTATTCGATACTCTTTTTCTCCTTGTTTCAAAAGCAGTTCGGAAAAAAACGCACCGTCTTCAAATTTGTGAATAAAAACTTCTAACAACTTAATATCAGTTGCCTTAAAAATATTATACATCAAATCGTGAGATAACGGACGTGGTGGCACAATGCCCTCCATAACTATTGCTATGGATTGAGCTTCGGGAGTACCTATTACGATAGGCAACCGTCGTATTCCATCCTCTTCGGCAAAAATAAGAGCATAAGCTCCTGCCTGAACTTGACTAAACGAAATGCCTAAAATAGAAAGTTTTACTTTTTTATTCACCGTTTTTTTATGTTTCTGTTATACAATATCTTGTTTTATATCTACAAAAGTTCAAAATCCTACAAATATTGATAGAAATAATAAGATATAAGGTTTTATGCTTCCATCTTTGTAGCAAAAATAATAATTTTGTATGTGATAATAAAAGAAAATCTCAATCAAAAACAAAGATACGAATTTTATCGTGATGAATAATGCGGAACAGACTTTTTAACGGAAAAATAGCTCGTTTACCGATTACACTATTGGATG
>JBGZFC010000141.1:0-25053 GCA_041846575.1 Bacteroidota bacterium | reverse complement strand
TCTTTTTTTCTTTATTAATTTGAATCTTTTATTTTCAGAAAACTATTTTGAAATAAATAGTAAAAAATTATCGCTTGATACTTCTATAATAGAATTACAAAATCTATTTGGTGTTCAAGATGAATTGTTAGTAATACCTTTTGAACCTAATTCTGACTGGGATACAATTTGTTACAAATATGAAACATTTACAGTTTATACTTCTCGTGTCACTAAACTGCCTTATAAATTAGAAGTTTTTGGAAATGATTTTATTTTAAATATAGATACAATTAAAATTTTTATCAACAAAAGCAAAAGCATGCAAAAAAACTATTTTTTAAAATTAGTATTAATTTCTGTTACAAGTATTCTGTTTTTTTCTTGTAACAGTAACGATGAAATGATGCTTAATGAAAGCCTCGTTCATGAAAAGGAATATGTAAATACGTGGAGAGGCGAAGATCAATTTGCTGTAGACTTATTTACTGCAGAAGAATTAGCTGGCGGAGTATTGTTTGACGAAGGTGAAAGTGTCTCGGGAGGAGGTAAGTCGAGAAGTTCTAAGACTGTAAAAAAATATTTTGGAAGTACCTGACAAAAATCGACAGACTGCTTTCTACATTATTAATTATGAAGGAGGCGGATTTTTAATACTTGCTGGAGATAGACGTTCAGAACCTGTATTAGCTTATTCCCAAACAAATGAGTTTGTTATTGACCCGGATAATTTTCCGTCAGCTTTAGTGGCATGGTTATACGAAACTACTGTAAATATTGAAGAGTTAAGAGTAAGCGGTGACAGACCAACTCCCGAAATTGAAAGACAGTGGGAAGACGTGCAAAGAGGCGGTCCTGAGGTAATATCTCATGAATCTGATATCCAGACAGAGGATACTGATTGTATATCCACTAGAATTCAAAAAGGTCCATATCTGAAAACAACTTGGGGACAAGGTAGTGGTTATAACGAGGCAGCTCCTTATTTAAATTGCTCTCAATCATTAAATGGACGTGCGCCAGCAGGTTGTGTCGCTACAGCTATGGCTCAAGTGATGAAGTATCACAGGCATCCTGCTCGTTATAATTGGGATAATATGCCAGATATCTATGGGACAATGTATACATCTCTATTAATGAGAGAAATTGGCAATTCGGTTGAGATGGATTATAGATGTGGAGGTTCTGGAGCCAAAATGAGTAAATGTGTTCCAGCTTTAAAAAATCAATTTGAATACAGTTCTGCTAAATATGCAGATTATAACTATATGACTATAATTTCTGAATTAAAACAAGGGCGCCCAGTTATATTAAGCGGAGGTAGAAAAACAGGTTGGTGGATATTCTCTCATTATACTGATGGTCATGCTTGGGTGTGCGATGGTTTTTATAGATACTCAAATCCATGTTATGGTACTATTTTGCGGTTTTATATGAATTGGGGATGGGATGGAATGCATAATGGTTGGTTTTTTTCTAATAACTTTAACCCCAATAATCACACTTTCAACTATAAAACAAAAATGATATATAATATTAAACCATAAAAACATATATAATTATGAAATCAATAAAATGTAAATTTGCTAACTGTGTTAAAAATATTTTTTTATTCACATTAACCATGTTTTTATTCTCTTGCGAAAAGAACAGCCCCGAAGAGATTTTTGTTGACGCTTATATTGACTTTATTATTAAAGACAGTGAAGGAAACGATTTGCTTAACTCCAACAATCCCAATGCCATAAATATTGATAATATCAAAATTATTTATGAAATTAATGGTGAGCAAGTTGTTTATTATGACGAATTTATGGGTGCACCTAAAGGCTTTTTTCTTATTGAAGAGGGTGAATATAATAGAATAAGAGTCTTTCCCAATATAGATATAAATTCGGAATTTCCTGTAACTTATGTTCAATGGAGTGAAAATGATACGGATAAACTTTCATACGAGATTATAAGATATGATACTGGTTCTACGTACATAAGTAAGGTCTGGCTTAATGATGAGTTGATTTGGACAACTTCTCAAGGAGAGAGATTGATAGAATTGATAAAATAGTATAATTGAATATACAAAAATATATTTTTAGTTTAGAGACTCTCTTATTTTTAGGCAGTCTCTTTTTTTTTACTTTTTATGTTTCTTTTCTCTATTAAAAAATGTACCTTTGTAGCTACACAATAGTTTAACAAAACGATCAATAAAAGTGCTGTTTTTTTAGATGCAAGACACAAGAGCCAAGACATTATTGTTTGTTGTTTTTTTGCTAACAACCAACAGTTGTAAGTTTATATTCAATCGATATTTTTGACTATTTAAAACATTATATTTTTTTATGAATGATAATAGAGTAATGAACAGAGCTGCCGATAATATTCGTATTCTGTCGGCTTCGATGGTAGAAAAAGCAAAATCGGGTCATCCGGGAGGTGCAATGGGTGGTGCCGATTTTATTAATGTACTTTTTTCCGAATTTTTGGAATATGACCCCGAGAATCCTTATTGGGAAGAGAGAGACCGCTTTTTTCTTGATGCCGGACACATGTCGCCCATGTTGTATTCGGTACTTTGTTTGAGTGGTAAGTTTACTATGGACGAAATAAAAGAGTTTCGTCAGTGGGGAAGTCCCACACCCGGACATCCCGAGTTGGATGTGGCAAGAGGAATTGAAAATACATCGGGTCCACTCGGTCAAGGTCATGCATACAGTGCCGGAGCAGCTATC
Organism: Bacteroidota bacterium; assembly: GCA_041846575.1. Taxonomy (GTDB): domain Bacteria; phylum Bacteroidota; class Bacteroidia; order Bacteroidales; family Dysgonomonadaceae; genus JBGZFC01. The sequence goes on along the minus strand of JBGZFC010000141.1, from coordinate 22,342 downwards.
GCGGCAAAATTTCTTGAAGCTCGTTTTGGAAAAGTTATCGACCAAAAAATATATACCTTTATTACCGATGGCGGTATCCAGGAAGAGATTTCGCAAGGTGTAGGACGAATTGCCGGACATTTGGGTTTGAACAATCTTATCATGTTTTACGACTCAAACAAAATTCAACTATCTACTACAACTCTGGATGTTACAAGTGAAGATATTGTAAAGAAATATGAGGCTTGGAATTGGAAAGTAATATCTATAAACGGAAGCGATGTAGATGAAATTCGTAAAGCTCTAACCGAAGCCAAAGCTGAGAAAGAACGTCCAACTCTGATTGTTGGTAACACCATTATGGGACGCGGTGCAATGACTGCCGACGGCAAATCGTTTGAGCACCAGATTTCTACTCACGGACAGCCTTTGAGCAGTGCCGGAGCGGATATTGCACAAACAATTAAAAACTTGGGAGGTAATACGGATAATCCTTTCACGATATTTCCCGAAGTGAAGGAATTGTACGAAAAAAGAAGAAAAGAGTTGAACGATATTGTAGCTGCTAAAAAAGAAAAACACGAAAAATGGGCAAAAGAGAATCTCGAATTAGCTGCAAAAAAACAAAAATGGTTTAAACGCGAGTTGCCTGAAATCGATTGGAAAGCAATAGAACAGAAACCTGATGCTGCCACACGAGCAGCTTCTGCAACAATTTTGTCTGTCTTGTCTAAAAAGGTGGAAAATATGATTGTTTCGTCGGCAGACTTATCTAATTCCGATAAAACCGACGGTTTCTTAAAAGGTACAAAAGCTTTTGAAAAGAACGATTTTTCGGGTGCATTCTTACAAGCCGGAGTATCGGAGTTTACAATGGCATGTCTCTGTATCGGAATGAGTCTACACGGTGGGGTAATTCCGGCTTGCGGTACTTTCTTCGTATTCTCAGACTATATGAAGCCAGCCATTCGTGTTGCGGCACTTATGGAGACACCTGTTATCTTCATCTGGACACATGATGCTTTCAGAGTGGGAGAAGACGGACCTACTCATCAGCCTGTTGAGCAAGAGGCACAGATAAGATTGATGGAGAAAGTGCAAAATCATAGCGGTCGCAACTCTATGCTGGTACTTCGTCCTGCGGATGTTCACGAAACAACCGTATCTTGGAAAATGGCTTTGGAAAACAAAAACTCTCCTACAGGACTAATATTCTCACGTCAAAACATCAAAAATATTCCCGCGAAAGAGTCTCGTTATGAAGAGGCTTTAGCTGCATCAAAAGGTGCTTATATAGTGCAAGATGATGATAATTACGATGTTATTTTGCTCGCTTCGGGTTCGGAAGTGTCAACACTGATAGAAGGAGCAGAGTTACTTCGTGCCGATGGAGTGAAAGTAAGAGTTGTTTCCGTTCCTTCGGAAGGTCTGTTCCGTTCTCAATCGTTTGAATATCAACAATCGGTATTGCCTAACGGTAAAAAGAAATTTGGCTTAACTGCCGGATTGCCTTTAAATTTGGAAGGACTGGTTGGTTCCGACGGAGTGGTTTGGGGATTATCATCGTTCGGATTTTCAGCTCCATATCAAGTCTTGGATGAGAAGCTCGGATATACAGGTAAAAATGTATTCGAACAAGTGAAAAAAATATTATAATTTTAAAAGATTAATAACGTAAAAATTTAATAAACAAAATATATATGTCTTCATCAGAAAAAGATATAAAACTTATCGGATTAGCATCCGACCACGCCGGATTTGCCGCAAAACAGTATGTTATAAGTGTACTCCGAGAAGAAGGTATTCAATATAAAGATTTCGGAACTTATACGGAAGAGAGTTGCGACTATCCGGACTTTGCACACCCTTTGGCAGATGCGGTTGAGAGTGGCGAGTGCTATCCGGGTATAGCCATTTGCGGTTCGGGTAACGGTATCAATATGGTGATGAACAAACATCAAAAAATTCGTGCCGCTCTATGCTGGAATGAAGAACTTGCAAGGTTGGCTCGTGCACATAACAATGCTAATGTCCTTTCCATTCCGGGTAGAATGATTTCGGAAGAGGAGATTTTGAAAATTCTGACAGCTTTTCTGAACACACCTTTCGAGGGTGGACGTCACGAAATAAGAATTGAGAAAATCCCTTGTAAAACTAAGTAGCTGTTAACTTAGAGTCAGCTGTTGCTTAATTTGTGTTACGAAGCAAATCAATTGTCTGTAGGCAGACACGTTTTACAAAAGAGCGTCAGCGAATTGGCTGATTTAAAACTCCGAATTACATCTATGGCTGTAAGAAAACCGATACGTTATATCCTAACAATTATTGTTGCCACAATTATTGTGGGATGTACCGATTATGTAGAATATGAGAATAGCCCGCAAGGCAATTTCGAAGCCTTGTGGACTATACTCGATGAAAACTATTGTTTTTTTGAATATAAGAATGTGGACTGGGACTCCGTTTATAACGAATACAAGCCGAGAGTAAAAAACGATATGGATTCGGATGCGTTATTCGACCTGATGGCTGAAATGTTATCCACGCTGAAAGACGGGCATGTAAATCTCTACGCGCCACACGATATTGGACGTTATTGGAATTGGGTGGAGGATTTCCCCGCCAATTATAACGCGACTATAGTCAGTGAAAATTATCTTGGAAAAGATTACTCTATTGTTGCCGGAATAAACTACAAAATGTTAGAAGACAGTGTAGGTTATATCAGATATTCAAGTTTTGCAAACAACGTAACTAATACGGGATTGACAGAAATTATCAAGAGATTTTCAGCCTGTCCGGGTATTATTATCGACATAAGAAGTAACGGCGGAGGAAGTTTGGTTAATGTGGATAAAATAGCATCACACTTTTTTGGGAAAAAAACATTGGTCGGCTATATTTCACACAAAACCGGAAAAGGTCATTCCGATTTTTCGGAATTATATCCAAAATATATTGAAAGTTTCGGAGATACCGGATATACAAAAAAAGTGGCAGTTCTTACCAACAGAGGATGTTACAGCGCAGCTAACGATTTTGTAAATGTGATGAAAAATGCTCCTTTTGCCACTATTATCGGCGACAAAACCGGAGGCGGGAGCGGATTGCCGTTTTCGTCAGAATTACCTAATGGATGGTCGGTGCGGTTTTCGGCATCGCCAACCTATAATGTTAATAAAGAGCATATCGAATTTGGTATTGAACCCAATATATCGGTTGAAATGACCGAAGAAGATATGAAAGAGGGAAAAGACACTATAATTGAGGCGGCTCGTCTATTTATTAAAAATAACCGGTAATATAAACCGAATTCGAAATAACATAAACAAATAAATAATAAAGAAATGAATAGATTAATCCTAACATTGTTAATTGCCAACTTGTTAGTAATATCAAGTTGCACAAGTAAAAAATCAAATCAAGAGGCGTTACCACGTATTGCAATTGCCGGAATCGCTATTGAATCGAGTACATTTTCGCCTGCGGTAACACACGAAGAAGCTTTTAAAGCAAAAGAAGGCGATAGCGTATTTACCTATTATCCGTTTTTTGCACCCGATTCGGGAGTAATAGATAGAGCCGTTTGGCTTCCAACACTTCGCGGGCATGCTATGCCGGGCGGTATAGTTACACGTGAAGCGTATGAATTGCTTGTTACTAAAACACTTGATATGCTAAAAAAAACACTTCCGTTGGACGGTCTGTTTTTTGATATTCACGGAGCCATGAGTGTCCGGGGATTGGACGACCCCGAAGGCGATTTCTTAGTAAGAATCAGAGAGGTTGTTGGTACAGACGTGTTGATTTCTACATCAATGGACTTGCATGGAAGCGTATCGCCGCGATTGGCGCAAAATACCGACCTGATTACCTGCTACCGACTTGCACCACACGAAGATGCTATTGAGTCTAAGAAAAGAGCGGTAACAAATCTTCTTGACAGATTAGAACGCGGTAAAGGGAAACCGGCTTACAAGGCATGGATACGCGTTCCAATTCTGTTGCCGGGCGAAAAAACAAGTACACGTATTGAGCCGGGAAAAAGTCTGTACGCACAAATTCCGGGTGTAATCAACAAAGACGATGTTATTGATGCAGCTATATGGATGTCTTATCCTTGGGCGGATGAACCTCGCAATCACGCTGTTGTAATGGCTTATGGCGACAACCGGGAAGCTGTTGGAAAAGCTGCGGAAAAAATTGCCGAATATTTCTGGAGTGTCAGAGATAAATTTGAATTTGTTGCACCGACAGCATATTTGGACGAATGTATCGATAAAGCTCTCAAAAGCGATAAAAAACCGTTTATTATCAGCGATATGGGCGATAACCCAACCGCCGGAGGAGCGGGAGACGTTACCTGGACATTGACAGAGCTTTTAAAACATCCAGAACTAAATAAATCTAACGGAAAATCTCTGATATATGCATCAATTCCTGGCGAAGAGTTCGTTAAAAAGGCGAAAGAGATTGGTGTTGGCGGTACTATCGAAGGTATGGTAGGAGCGGCAGTTGACAACAGATATGCTCCTCCCGTGAAAATAAGCGGAACAATTACCGCAATTTACGAAGGACATCCAAATGCGAAAACCGAAGTTGTAGTTAAAACCGGAAATATGTCGATTATCGTAACGGAAAGACGTATGGCTTATCATTACGAAAAAGATTTTACCAAATTGGGATTGAATCCGAGAGAGAGCGATATTTTGGTTGTAAAAATCGGATATCTTGTTCCGGAACTTTACGATATGCGTGCCGATTGGATTATGGCTTTAACACCGGGTGGTGTAGATCAGGATTTACTTCGTTTGGATTACAAACGTGTTGAACGTCCGATTTATCCATTAGATCCGGATATGGAAACACCCGATTTGTCAGCTAAATTTATCCCTCTGTCCGACGAAATAAAACGATAGTTTCCGATGACAAAAAAGGAGCGTTACGCACAGGTTATCAATTGGTTTAAAGAGAATGCAACTTCGTCTGAAACGGAGTTGCATTACGATAACAACTACCAACTTTTAATAGCGGTAATACTTTCGGCACAATGCACCGATAAAAGGGTAAATATGATTACGCCGAAACTGTATGAAGCGTTTCCTACACCCGAAGTGATGGCTGTTTCTACTCCCGATGAAGTGTTTGAGTATATTAAGTCATGCTCTTATCCGAATAATAAAGCCAAGAACTTGGTAAAGATGGCTCAAAAACTTGTTGGCGATTTCGGAGGGGAGGTGCCTTCTGATATGGATGCATTGCTTGCAATTCCAGGGGTAGGCAGAAAAACGGCTAACGTGATACTCTCCGTTGCATTCGATTTACCTGCAATGGCAGTAGATACTCATGTTTTCAGGGTGTCAAATCGGATAGGTTTGACCACAAATTCGAAAAATCCGTTACAAACCGAGCGTGAATTGGTTAAATATATTCCCGAAGAGTTGCTGTCGAAAGCACACCATTGGCTTATTTTACACGGCAGATACATTTGTGTGGCACGCAAACCAAAATGTGATGAGTGCGGGATAACAAAATGGTGTAAATATTACGAGAAGAATTTGTCCGTGTAGGAAAGGTAGATATTTTTTTTACGTTCAACCGGATAGATACGTTTTTATACGATAAACAATGGGGCTGTCTTTATTTTTGAGACAGCCCCAGTTGTAATGTTTTTCTCGAATTTTTCTATTGTTGGTAACAATACAGCCAACATTACAAAAAAACGGCAATTTCTAAATGAAATCACCGTTTAATATATCTTATTGAAATTAAATCTATTGCATTTCTTTATCTATTGCTTCAATCTTCTTAACAAGCAAGTCAAGCTCAGATTTCAGTTTTTCCATTTTATTATTCATATCATCAAGCAATGAATTTCCTTTTTTGGAAGAGATAGAAAGAAAACCGATATTGTTTTCGTAGGTTTGCAATTCGTTTTTCATCCTTTCGTACTGACGCATCAGTTTTTCTCTCTCGCGACTCAACTGACTTGATGCATTGTTCGATTTTGCCATATCGGAAATATTGTTTTTGAAACTGTCGAATCTGCGTTCAGCTTTTTCAATATTCAATCTTTCGAAGTGTGCATCGGTTGCGGCATGAAACTCTTTATATATTTTATCTTTCGATTTGAAAGGAACATGACCTACCGAGTGCCACTCGTCCATTAGCGAGCGTAATTGAGGCATAAAATCATTGGAAGATAGGGAAGTATCAAGATTTTTAATTTTTTCGATAATCTCTTTTTTCAACTCAAGATTTTTTTGTTCAATATCATATTTTGATGAGTTGTGAAGTTTTTTCTGCTCAAAGAAATAATCACAAGCCGCAATAAAACGTTTCCAGGTGCTATCCATGTACTTACGTGGGATAATGCCGATTGTTTTCCACTCTTTCTGGATATTTATCATCTCTTGTGTAGTTGTTCGCCAATCTTGACTGACTTTCAATGCTTCGGCACGTTCGCACAACTCTAACTTTTTCTTCAGATTTTCATCCATCTCTTTATTGATGGTTTTGTAGAAATCGTTTTTACTTTTGAAGAAAAAGTCGCAAGCAACTCTGTAACGCTCGTATATTTTAGTGTTCCATTTTCTTGGTACATAGCCAATTTCTCGCCATTTTGATTGGATATCCAACACTACTTTTATTTTCGCATTCCAATCTCTTATAGTTTTAAGGTTTGAAATATCAATAGCTTCCAATTGTTCACAAAGTTCGGTTTTCAAAACAAGATTTTGCTCTTCTTTCTCTTTTTGTCCTTCAAAGTGAGCTTGATATTTCTTGTTTATTACAGTTGAAGCGGTTTTAAATCTGTTCCAAATATCTTCTCTGTCTTTGCGTGCTACCGGACCAATTTCTCTCCACTCTTGGTGTAATTTTTGCAGCTGATGAAATGCCGAAATAACATCAGGCTCTTCGTCCAAGCGCTCAGCCACTTCGCAAAGTTCTGTTTTCATTTCGAAGTTTTTCTTGAAATCGTATTCGCGAAACTCATTGTTGATTCGTACTAAATCGTAGAACTTCTCAACATGTTTTTGATACTCTTTCCACAACTCGTTAACTTTTGCTTGCGGTATCTGTTTTATTTCGCTCCACTGTTGTTGTAGGTTTCGGAACTCTTGGTATGTTTTGTTGAAATCTTCGTTAGCTTGTGCTTCGGTCAGAGCTTTTATTTGTTCGATGATTGCTGTTTTTTTAACAACATTTTGCTCTTTTTCTGACTCTTCGCGAGCATTGATTTCGGCTCTTTTCTCTTTTATTTTTTGGATAAGTTCTTTTCCTTCTGTATATAATTCCGACTCTTCGGCAACAAAGTCAATTGATTCACCGCCTTGTTCAATAAAAGCAGCTTTTTGTGTCTCGGTTTCGTCACGCAATGAGCGATAGAATAGATTTTTTACTTCATCTACATCTTTTCTTTGCGGATTTTCGGATGCAAACAAGTCTCTGAACCTCTGTACAATCTCGTCTATAGGTGGCAATTCGGATGAATCTGAGTCCGAAATATTATTTTCGTCTATTTCATCATCTTCTTCCTCTTCTTCCGTTTTGTCCTCAAGATCATAATCAATTTCGATCTCTTTTTCCGTTTCATCAGCCGTTGGCTCTTCGATAGCGGTTTTATCAGCTGTTTCTGTTGAGCTGATTTCATTGTTTTCGGTTACTATCTCCTTAGTTTCATCGTTTTCTGTTTGATGCTCATTGGCTGACTCCATGCCTTTAACTTCTTCATTTTCATGAAGGTTTTTGTTTTCAAGATTGTTTTCGTTCATCTGTTCAACTTTCATTTATATTCCTTGCAAAAAGTTTTGAAAGAATTCTTATAAAAAAAATGGTTTTCTGTACAACAAGTTTATGCCTGATTCGTTTTATTCATAAACTCTAAAACACTAATTGGCTACAAAATAACGAAATTTTTTTGTAAATTTCATAGATTTTGCGTTTTATTTATTTAAAATCTATACTTTTGTATTCTCTTAAATCTTGTTGTTGAGTGTTAATTATTTGATTATAAACTAAATAAACTGAATATTTAAAGATGAACGATTTAATTATAGATTATAAGTTGCCCCAAAAAATTAAGGTAACTTCTATGGTCTGCAGTGTTTTCTTTGCAATTTTGTCTGTTGTGATTGTTTTGCAGCAAGTTTTCGCCAACAAATATTCGATTATGTTTTTCCTTGGCATAGTGGGTATTCTTTTTAGTGCGGTACTCTTCTTGATGGTTTATCTCTACAAACCGGATTTTAAGATTATGTTAAACAACGACGAGTTACGCATTAGATTACGCAAACAACGCATAGACGGGATTATTTCTTGGGCAAACGTATCACATTTGGGTGTAGGGTTGTATTATTTCGAAATAACCGCTTCCGATAAGACCTACAAATTGGATTTGGGAAGTGTTAAGTATAACGATTTGAAAGCAATAAAAACTAAACTTGTAGAAGTTTGTGAGTCTAAGAGTATAAATTACAGCAACTTGTAAAATAATTGTCGGTAATCATTCCTAAATGAAGTTATAGTTTTGTTTTTGAACAGTTCAACAAACCTCATATAGAGGTTTGTTGCGTTTATAGACTAATGCAATTTAATCAATGGGACGAACCTACTTAAAGCCGTTAGTCCCTGTGCAAAACCTAAAAAAGTTTGTTACTTTTCTCTGAAGAACACGTTAATTGGGGTTCCTAAGAAATTCCAATTCTCTCGCATTCTGTTTTCAACAAATCGTCGGTAAGGCTCTTTTACCCATTGTGGCAGATTGCAAAAGAAGACAAACGATGGAATCTGTGTGTTGGGTAGTTGAGTTATATATTTTACTTTGATATACTTTCCTTTATTTGATGGAGGAGGTGTTTGTTGTATAATTGGCAACATCACTTCATTTAGTTTACTAGTGGATACTTTTCTTTTTCTGTTGTGATACACCTCTTTTGCCATATCCATAACTTTTAGTATTCGCTGTTTGGTGAGTGCGGAACCAAATATTATGGGGAAATCTGTAAACGGAGCCAATCTTTCGCGAATGGCGTTTTCGAAAGTTTTTATAACAATATTGTCTTTCTCTTCTACTAAATCCCATTTATTCACAAAAACAACCAAGCCTTTGCGGTTTTTCTGTATTACCGAAAAGATATTCAAGTCTTGGCTTTCGATGCCTCGTGTTGCATCAATAATAAGAATACAAACATCAGCTTCTTCAATAACACGTATGGAGCGTATTACCGAGAAGTATTCCAAGTCTTCGGTTACTTTGTTTCTCTTTCGTATTCCGGCAGTGTCTATTAAATAGAAATCCATTCCAAACTTGTTGTAACGTGTATTTATGGAATCCCTTGTAGTGCCGGCAATATTTGTAACAATATTTCGTTCTTCGCCTATTAGAGCGTTCACGATTGATGATTTTCCTGCATTTGGTCGCCCCACTATCGCAATTTTGGGAATATCTTCCAATGGAGTCTCTTCACCCTTTTTAGAGAAAAGAGTAAGTATATAGTCCAAAAGATCGCCTGTGCCGGCTCCGTTAATTGCCGATACGGCATAAGGATCGCCTAAGCCCAATGAATAAAATTCCGCGCTTTGATGTCCCAAATCATGATTGTCCGATTTGTTGGATACAACCACAATAGGCTTACCCGATTTGCGAAGCATTTGTGCAACGCTTGCATCGAGGTCGGTGAGTCCGTTCATTACATCCACAACAAACAGTATCACATCTGCCTCTTCCATGGCGATTTCTACCTGTTTGTTTATTTCGTCTTCCATTATATCGTCGGAATTTACAACCCAACCTCCTGTATCGACAAGCGAGAACTCTTTTCCGTTCCATAAAACTTTCCCGTATTGACGGTCGCGAGTTGTTCCCGCTGTTTCGGTTACTATGGCTTGTCTTGTTTGTGTTAATCGATTGAATAGCGTCGATTTTCCTACATTCGGTCGTCCTACTATGGCTACTAAATTTTGCATATTATATATTTTGCTCTAAGGCGTTATTTGTTTGATTATTATATTGTTATTTGATATGTAACAACCGATAAATAAGGTAGCTGTATGTGGCTATTATTGAAGCTAAGTTATTGTTGAAATAAATAAGGTTTTTAATAATTGTTTTTTTACTTTATTTTGATGCGAAAAAACTTAGTAGAGTAAAAAAACAAAATAGGCACAACCTTATTGGCTTATTTATCAATCATATATATACAATTCATTATGTTTAATTTAAATTATTCATTTAATTTGTTGTCAATCAAGTTTATATCCGAATGCTTTGAGCATATTGTCGCGATTTCTCCAATCTTTTTCCACTTTCACGTAAAGTTGCAAAAAAACTTTTTTCTCAAAAAAACGTTCAATATCTTTTCTCGCCAAAGTTCCCAAGCGTTTAAGCGACTCTCCTTTATGTCCAATAACGATTCCTTTTTGCGTATCTCGTTCAACCATTATTATCGCACGAATACGAATAAATTCATCATCCTCTTTAAACTCCTCTACCACCGTCTCGATAGAGTAGGGCACCTCTTTTTGATAGATTTGCAGAGCTTTTTCACGGATTATTTCCGTAACGAAAAAACGAGCCGGTTTGTCCGTTAGTGCATCCTTCTCAAAATATGGTGGCGATTGTGGCAACAACTCCAAAATGCGTTTTTGAATCATATCAAGGTTGAAGTTATTCAGAGCCGAAATTGGATATATCTCCGCATTTGGCAATAACTCTTTCCACGTATCAACCAAATTTTCGAGTTCAGTTTGATTGGTTTCGTCTATCTTATTGATAAGTAGAAGGACAGGCATCTCCAGTTTTTGTACTTTTGTCAGGAATTCGTTGTTTTTGTCTATCTTTTCAACCACATCGGTAACGTAGAGCAAAACATCGGCATCGTCCAATGCAGATAGCGAAAAATTGAGCATGTGCTCTTGCAGTTTGTAATTTGGTCGTAGAACGCCCGGTGTATCTGAATAAACTATCTGATATTCAGGTTTGTTTACAATGCCGATAATGCGATGTCTGGTTGTTTGCGATTTTGGTGTAATAATAGACAGTTTTTCGCCTACCAAACGATTCATCAGCGTAGATTTTCCTACATTAGGATTACCCACAATATTTACAAACCCCGATTTATGACTCTCTTTCTGCATAAAAAAACGTGCAAACTTGGTTATTTATGTTTGCTTTTTATCTGTTTTGATATAGAGAAGTTTGACGATAGCAATTGACAAACTTACTTCAACTTATACAAAGATAGGTTATTTTGGCGAATTAAGATAATTAAAGTCTGATTTTTCGATTTTTTGATAGATTGTTATTATATCTGTAAGCTTTGCATTTATCAACAAAATATCATATTTTTGTTGTTATGCTACGCAAAATAATTCATATCGACATGGATGCGTTTTACGCCTCTATTGAGCAGCGCGACAATCCCGAGTATCGGGGAAAACCGCTTGCGGTGGGTTATGGAGGCAAACGAGGTGTTGTAGCGGCGGCGAGTTATGAAGCACGAAAATATGGCATTCATTCGGCGATGGCATCGGTAACGGCATTGCGAAAATGTCCAGATTTGATTTTTGTTATGCCGCGTTTCTATGTTTATAAATCGGTTTCGGCACAAATAATGCAGATTTTTAAAGAATATACCGATTTGGTTGAGCCGTTATCGTTAGACGAGGCATTTCTTGATGTTACGGAAAACAAAAAGCAGATAGATTTTGCCACCGAAATAGCTAAGGAGATAAAACAAAAAATCTATCATCAAACTCGATTGACGGCATCCGCCGGAGTTTCCTACAATAAATTCTTGGCAAAAATCGCGTCCGATTATCGCAAACCTGACGGATTGACCATTATCACGCCCCAAAGTGCCGAAAAGTTTTTAGAGAAACTGCCCATAGAAAAGTTCTTCGGCATAGGAAAAGTTACCGCTCAACGAATGCACGAATTGGGAATAAAAAACGGACTGGATTTAAAACAGTATGACGAGTCGGAGCTTACTCGCCATTTCGGAAAAATGGGAAGTATGTATTATCAATTCGTGAGGGGCATCGACGAACGGGAGGTGGAGGCGGAACATGTCCGAAAATCGTTGGGAGCAGAAGAGACATTCTCCGAAGATTTGTACCGTATGGTCGATTTGTTGAGAGCACTTGACGAAATAGCCCGCGAAGTACATCGCAGAGCGGAAAAGCGAAACTTTATTGCCAAAACGCTGACCCTGAAAGTGAAATATGCCGACTTCGCAATAATAACTCGTGGCAGAACCGTAGATTATTACCTGAAAACATACGAACAACTGTTCGACTTAGCCAAAGAGCTGTTGTTGCTTGTGGAAGATATCGAAGAGCGTAAAGTTCGCCTTTTGGGCTTGTCGTTGAAAAATGCTGAAATCAATCTCGATGATTCGGCGAATTTACCCATTCAATTAGAATTGGATTTTAAAGACGAGGATTAGCCCTATATTTTTGGTTTTCTGATTTTGTGTTCCATCTCAAACGGTATTTCAATGGAAAGTTCCATCAGTCCCATATATTCGCCGTTTTCGTACCACGGTGTTTGATAGATAAGTTTTTTTACACCGTTTTTTTCTATGGTATATGCATTCGATTTTTGAGAATCCAGCAATTCCAACAACTTGGTTCTTGCCGGTTCTGGATGGCAATCGATAACGTTGCTGCCAATCAAATTTTCGTCCTCTTTTTGGTTTACTTTTTTCGACCGTTCGTTCATTTCTATTATTTTGCCCTCTTTATCGCAAACCGTTACGGCAAAATTTACTTCGTTAAAATAGTTCATAATGCAAATTTTTTTGGATGTTTACCTGTTATTTCCCGGTAATAGGATTTTATTTTTATTATATCAGATTCATAGTTGCCTGTCGGATGAAAAACATTCAAAAATGATGCGACTTTTTTCCCGTAGTCCAAACCAACCAACAGAATGGGAACTTTGGCTTTTAGAGCTATAAAATAGAACCCTTTTTTCCACTCTTTCACTCGTTTACGCGTGCCTTCGGGTGTAATGGCAAGTTGCAGTCGGTCGTGTTTGTCAAACTCTGCCGCCAAAGTTTCGGTCATCGAGTTTTTTTTGCTTCTCTCTACCGGAACTCCTCCAACGCTTTTAAAAAATAGATTGAAAGGAAATACAAACCACTCTTTTTTGATTAAAAAATTGGCAGTTCTGCCAATAGATGAATAGGCAAGTTTGCCGATAATAAAATCCCAATTGCTGGTATGTGGGGCTACCGCAATTATACATTTGGGAATATCGGGAAGGACGTTTTCTACCCTCCACCCGAGTATTTTGTTGAATATGAATTTGCTGAGGTTCATTTTTTTATTCTTATTGTTTAGATTCTTCACTTCGTTCGGGATGACAGAGAGTCCGTATGCAATCGAATGTGCCTTGTCATTTCGAACGTAGTGAGAAATCTATATCTGTTTATAATTGTTTTTTTATTTGGAATCTTCACTTCGTTCCGAATGACAGAAATATTTCTATTTTTTAATTTATCTCCTCCAATTCCAACGTCAATCGTTCCCAATTGTTCATCAATGCATCAAGTTCGTTTTTCGTTTTCAGATATTTTTTCATAAGCTCCATATCCGTCGCACCTTCGGGTGTGGAAAGTTGAGTCTCAAAATCGGCTATTTTTTGTTCAAAATCGGCAATTTTATTTTCCGATTCTTCTATCTGTTTTTCCAATTTGCGTATCTCTTTGTTTCGCTCTTTCTGCTCCAGATAGGATAATTTGTTTTCGGAGATTGTTGTAATGGTTTCATTTTCGGTCGATTTTTTTGTAGATACCTCCAACTTTTGTAAGTTTTCGATATTTCTTTTCGATAAGAAGTCGTATATTCCGCCTATATGTTCAATCACTTTTCCACCACCAAACTCAAAAGTTTTGGTTACCAATCCGTCTAAAAAATCACGGTCGTGCGACACGATAATAGCCGTGCCGTCGAACTCCTTAACGGCTTTTTTCAATACCTCTTTTGACGAAATATCCAAGTGGTTTGTAGGTTCGTCGAGAATGAGTAAATTAACGGGTTGGAGCAGAAGTTTTATCATAGCCAAGCGACTTCGTTCGCCACCCGAAAGCACTTTGACCTTTTTATCCGATGCTTCTCCGCCAAACATAAACGCTCCTAAAATATCGCGAATCTTGGTGCGAATATCGCCCACGGCTACATAATCAATGGTTTCGAAAACGGTAAGGTTTTCGTCCAAAAACAGAGCCTGATTTTGTGCGAAATATCCGATTTGAACATTGTGTCCCAGCTCCAATTTTCCGTCGAACTCAACTTCGTTCATTATGCACTTAACGAGTGTAGATTTTCCTTCGCCGTTTTTGCCCACAAAAGCCACTTTTTCGCCTCGCGATATGGTAAATTCAACATCCGAAAAAACAAGATGTTCGCCATAACTTTTTGCCAGATGCTCCGCAATAACCGGATAGGAACCCGAACGGGGAGCGGGAGGAAATTTCAGATTCAGTTTGGAATTATCGACTTCATCTACTTCTATGCGGTCAATTTTTTCCAATTGTTTGATACGCGATTGCACCTGATTGGATTTGGTGGCTTTATATCTAAATCGTTCAATAAATTTCTCCGTATCTTGAATTTGCTTTTGCTGATTTTCAAATGCACGCATCTGTTGTTCGCGTCTCTCTTTGCGAAGTTCCAGATATTTTGAATAGTTTACTTTGTAATCGTGAATATTTCCAAGAACTATTTCGATGGTTCGTGTTGTTACATTGTCCAGGAATGCCTTGTCGTGCGAAACCAAAATAACTGCGTGTGCACGAGAGGTTAAGAATGTCTCAAGCCATTGGATAGACTCAATGTCGAGATGGTTTGTAGGCTCGTCGAGCAGCAGCACATCGGGCGATTGCAACAGAATTTTTGCCAGTTCTATACGCATTCGCCAACCGCCGCTAAATTCGCTCGTAAGGCGGCTAAAATCGGAGCGATTAAATCCCAAACCCAATAATGTTTTTTCTATTTCGGCTTCAAAATCGTTAATTCCCGACATCAGCAGGAGTTCCTGTATATCGGTTGAGCGTTGAATGATGTGTTGATATTCGTCAGATTCATAATCGGTACGTTCCGATAACTCTTGATGTAAACGTTCCAACTCTTTTTGCAGCTGTTGCAAATGTTCAAAAGCAAGGGCGGCTTCCTCTTTCACCGTTCGCACATTGCTAAGGTTCATTTGCTGCGGCAGGTATCCGATTGAAATCTCTTTTGGACGCGAAATATTTCCGCTTGTCGGTTGCCGTTCTCCGGCAATAAGTTTGAGTAATGTGGATTTTCCCGCTCCGTTTTTTCCGGCAAGAGCAATTCGTTCGTTCTTGTTCAGAACAAACGAAATTTCGTCGAGTAGTGTAAATCCTCCAAATTCAACGGTTAAATTGTCGATAGAGAGCATTTGGTATAGTTAAGAGTTTCGAGTTCCGAGTTATGAGTCTAAAGTTTGTAACTTCCTGAAATATGTTGTTGGATTATTATTTCCGTATCAATTATCATTTTATCAGGCTCTATAATGTAAGTTTTTTTATAATCTCATCTAAGTCCAGTAATTCCTGTTCCCCCGTTTTCATATCTTTCAACGTAACTTTTTCCTCTTTTATCTCGTTTTCTCCAACCAATGCCACAAACGGAATACGGTTGCTGTCGGCATACGACATCTGTTTTTTCATTTTGGCGGCTTCGGGATAAATTTCGGCACAGATTCCTTTGCTCCGCAATTTGGCAAGAATCGGCAAAATGAGGGATTCTTCTTTGTCGCCAAAGTTCACGAAAAGTACATCGGTGGCGTGCGTTGAATTTTCGGGGAAGAGATTTAGTTGATTAAGCACATCAAAAATACGGTCGGCACCAAACGAGATTCCCACGCCCGATACATCGGGAAGTCCGAAAATGCCTGTCAAGTTGTCGTAACGACCTCCGCCCGTTATGCTTCCGATTTCAGCATCCAATGCTTTCACTTCGATAATTGCTCCGGTGTAATAGTTGAGTCCGCGTGCCAATGTCAAGTCCAACTCCAATTCGCAACCGATATGTAAAAGGTCAATCTTATCAAGTATAAACTCCAATTCTTCAATACCTTTCAGTCCGATTTCGGATGATGAGAGAATATTTTTGAGCGTTGCGATTTTTTCGCTGTTTGTGCCACTCAACATAATAATGGGTTGGAGCTTGTCGATGGCTTCCTGTTGAATATTTTTGGAGCGAAGTTCTTCGTTTACCTTTTCCAACCCAATTTTATCGAGCTTGTCGATAGCTACGGTAATGTCGGTAATTTTATCGGTTTCGCCGATGATTTCGGCAATTCCGGAAAGAATTTTGCGGTTGTTGAGTTTTATGCTTACACGTATTTTCAAACGGCGAAAAACTTCGTCTATAATTTGTATCAATTCTACTTCGTTGAGCAATGAGTCTGAACCCACCACATCGGCATCGCATTGAAAAAATTCGCGATAACGCCCTTTTTGCGGACGGTCGGCACGCCAAACGGGCTGAATCTGAAACCGTTTAAACGGGAATGTTATTTCGTTGCGGTGCATAACCACGTATCGGGCAAAGGGTACGGTAAGGTCGTAACGCAAACCTTTGTCGGAAATTTTTGATGCCGTTTTCGCCGAATTTCCTTCCGTGATGTCATCTACATGCATGCTCGAAAGAAAATCGCCCGAATTGAGTATCTTAAACAGCAGTTTGTCGCCCTCTTCGCCATATTTGCCCATCAGTGTAGATAGGTTTTCCATAGCCGGTGTTTCAATTTGGCGGTATCCGTAAAGACGATACACATCTTTTATCGTATCGAAAATATAGTTGCGTTTCGCCATTTCTTCGGGCGAAAAATCACGAGTTCCTTTGGGTATGGATGGTTTTTGCATTGTAATTCGTTCCTTATTTTTTATTGAGATGCAAAGATAATGTTTTTTAGGTTAATGTTAAGAGTTTCGGCGTTGTGAGTTAGGAAAAATGTAATATATCAAACAACATTTTGTAGCAATATCAGCCTAAATGTTATTTTTTATAATATTCAATCAATCCATTCATAGGCGACTTTTCTATTTTACCTATTTGGATACCTTTATTTTGAGCTGTTTCTCTCAAGAAATCTGCAAAACCTAAAGCTACTGAGCCAACAAAATTGACCTTGTTTTCGTGATAATTGTATTGCATCACGTTTCTTTCAAAAAAGTCGGAGAAACTTTTATATATGATTTTACGAATACTTTCATCGTATTTATTTTCCAGCAAGAAAGGCACAAGTGTTGCCAAAAACCGACTTGGAAACGGTTGTCTATAAACTTTTTCGATAATATCGGCGGGTGTCAGCGAGTATTTTTGCAACAGCTTTTCTCTCAATCTTTCCGATAATTGATTTTTTAAAGCATCGCCAACGAGCAATTTTCCCAAATGTGCGCCGCTTCCTTCATCGCCCAAGATAAAACCGAGCGGAGATATTTGGTTCGATATTTCCGTCCCGTTCCACTCGCACGAATTACTGCCTGTACCCAATATGCAAGCGATACCCGATTTATGTCCGCAAAGGCTGTGAGCAGCAGCAATAAGGTCGCTATAAACCTCTATGTCTTTTGTATAAAACGATTGGGCAATAGCATTTTTTACCGATTCTATCTTTTCGGGAATACATCCTGTTCCGTAAAAACGTATTGCATCTACCTCCTCATCTTTCAGAATAGGGAAAACCGAGAGTTCTATTTGTCGGGCAATATCTTCTTGCGATTGAAAAATAGGACTTATTCCCTCGCTGATGAAACGGTGGATTATTTTGTTGTTTCTTATCAAATACCAATCTGTTTTTGTTGCACCACTGTCAGCAATTAAAATAGATAATCTATTGATTGTTGATTTCGAGAGGTTTATCTTTTTGTTCATTATTGATAATTCTTAAAATTTTATCTGTTGTTTTGTTATTTTTCCGTTTTCTTCGATTTGCCAAAATCTTTGTCTATTTTTATAAATGGGATAAGAAGCAAAGTAGGAATAGTTAAAATCATTACCATGATAAAGAAGTTCCGGTATCCCAATTGTTCTTGAATCCATCCTGCTGCCATTCCGGGAAGCATCATCCCGAGAGCCATAAGTCCGGTGCAAATAGAGTAGTGTGCGGTTTTATGTTCGCCTTGCGAAAAGTAAATCAGATATAACATATAGGCTGTAAATCCGAATCCGTAACCGAGTTGCTCTACAATAACGGCAATATTTACCCAAATAAAATTTTCTGGTTGAAAAAATGCCAATATCAAATATACTGCGTTGGGAAGTGTGATAGATAAAGCCATTGGCCACAGCCAATATTTAAGTCCCTGACGAGAGGCTACAATCCCCCCGATAATTCCTCCAACCGTTAGCGCAATAACTCCAAATGTTCCGTATGCAATTCCAACTTCCTGTGTTGATAACCCAATTCCGCCCACATCTCTTCCGTCGAGCAGAAATGGCGATGCAAGTTTTACCAACATTGCTTCTGCTAATCGGTAAAGCAGCATAAAAGCTATTGTCAACCCGATTCCATCTTTTTTGAAAAACGAAGAGAATGTTCGTGCAAACTCAGTTATTACCTCTTTGGGTGTATTTACCGATTTTCCTGTGTCGCTTTCGGGATATGGAAGTATGAAACGGTGATATATAAAGAAAAATAAGAACACTCCTGCCAAGATAAAGAATGTAATGCTCCATGCATAATGGATATTTCCGGTAGATTTTTCGAGAAATCCTGCCAAAATAATCAACAATCCTTGTCCGGCAATCATTGCCAAACGATAAAACGTACTGCGGATGCCAACAAAAAATGATTGTTGCGAATCGTCTAACGCAAGCATATAAAATCCGTCAGCGGCAATATCGTGTGTAGCTGAACTAAAAGCCATTAGCCAGAAAAAAGCGAGCGATGCTTTCAAGAAAAACGGCATGGGTATCGTAAATGCAATACCTGCCAACCCCGCACCGATAAGCAACTGCATAGACACAATCCACCATCGTTTAGTTTTCAAAATATCCACGAACGGACTCCAGAAAGGTTTAATTACCCAAGGCAAATAGAGCCAACTTGTATATAGAGCAATTTCTGTGTTGGATAATCCAAACCGTTTATACATGATTACCGAAACGGTCATTGCCGTTACGTAAGGTAATCCTTGTGCAAAATATAGCGAGGGAATCCAAGACCAAGGGGAACGGGATGATTTCATAAATTGTTAATTACTAATTACAAATTTTGTTTGGTTGATTTTTGTATGACAGTTATTATACGAAGAATTTCCTCTGCATCATCAATCATAATATTGGCTTGTTCTTGACTGATATAGTTCGTATCTCTAAGTAATAGAAGCCGATAGCGTGTTTAGCGTGTATCTCTGCATAAAAACTGATATAATTGCATAATCCTAATTGCAAGATTATATGTTTTAGTTAATATAATATTCTCTTTTTCAATAAATTCCATAATTATTATTTTTTTGTTATTAATTAGTAATATCTTTCTGTTTTTGAACCTGGAAAATAATGATTAAGTATTTCCCTATAACCGTATCCCTTTTCCGCCATCATTGCCGCACCAATTTGGCAAAGACCTACACCATGCCCCCATCCGGCACCTGAGAAAACAAATTTTTGTGGAATACCTTCATCGTTTTCGCAATTGGCATCCACAACAAAAGCAGAACTGTATAGGTGCGATTTTGACAAAGTACGACGAATTTCCAACTCTTTCCCGATAACCATTACTTGCTCGGTGCCGATAATTTTTAGTCGGATAATGCGACCCGATTCGCCTCTTTCTATCGGTTCCAAAGCGATAATTTCTCCAAAATCTATTCCGGAACGTTCCTTAATAAGCTCTCTTAGTTCACTTTGCGAATAGGTAACTTTCCAACGGTAAAAATCGGCAGTTTCTTGGTCATAATCGTTTAATATCTGTTTCAATACGTTGGTATTGTGTGTATTGCAAAAGGCATCGGGCGATGTTCGAATCCATTTGTCGGCATTCTCTTCTATGGTTAAATCGGGAAGCAGGCTGTTTTTTGCACAATCCGGATTTCCTTGTAGATAGGGGTGGGGTACAGGTTCCCACACATTTTCGAAAGTCTCCGTCATGCCGCCGCAACATTTAGAGAAACGAGCATCGCAAATATCGTTTTCGTACATCAAAACTTCACCATGCGTCTCTTTTACCACTTTTTTCACCATTTCGGTAGATTGGCGTGTGATTCCCTGATAACGTTGGCAATGGTCATCAGCACACACATCGAACAGTTTGTGGTCTTCTTTGTCGTACCATTTAACTATTTCGGTAGGTGTTTTTATCAATGTTTGGTAATTGCTTTTAATTGTACTGTCTTTTTGAATTTGCGACAAAAGCCAACTTCGTGAAATTACGGCATGTGCTTTCAGTAATGCTTCCAAATTTGTAGCATTCATTTCCGACGAAATAACGCTCACAAGGTAATCTTCCAACGATACGATATTGATTGCCGAAATGTTGCCGTTTTCAATCACAAACATCAAATTTCCCAAGAAACCTTGATTCTCTTTGCGTTTCCAATGAAAATCAACTCCTATAATTACGTCTTTCAACTCAAATGAATTCGTATGAATGTTATCGGACTCAAGCGTTATTTCGTCATACTTATCTCCGTTTAACAGAATTTTATCGCCCGATATTTCCACTGAATAATCTCCGGCGACAAACTCTTTTCCCGCGAATTTATAGTTGCTAAAAAGCGAAAAATATATTTTAGGTTGGTTTAGTAAAATTCCAACTCTGATTATCGGTTCATTCATCTTTTTGTTTTTTTTAGTTTTTTACGTGCTTGCAACTCCCATGTGCGAATTTTGTCTTTATATGTGTTGTGGGTATTCATTTTAACAATATCGAGCGAAGCATCGGAATTGTCTTCCCAACGACGACAAAGATACAAAACATCGTATATACGTCCTATCTGATAATTGCGAGAAATATTCAGTCCTAAAGCATAATCTTCGCCATAACTTGTATTAGGAACTTTTATTTCTCTCAAAATAGGAGTGTAAAATGCGCGAGGTGCTCCCAATCCGTTTATTCGCAGAGCATTGTTTCTGCCATTTTCGGGAGTCCATTCTCTATGGTCGATAATGCCGGGTGGAATCTCTTCCATATCGAAATTGGTCATTCGATATGTACCCACAACCATTGCACAATTTTGCTCGTAAAATGTATCAACAATTTTTTGAAGCGTATTTTCATCGTCATAAACATCATCACTATCAAGCTGAACGGCAAATTTTCCGCAATATTCGTGATGTACGCCTGTGTTCCAGCATCCGCCAATACCTAAATCGTCGCGATTTGGAATAATGTGTATCAAACGTTTGTCGCTTTTATATTCATCAATTGCTTCTGTGGTTCCGTCTGTTGAGTGATTATCAACTACAATCAGATTAAACTTGAAATCGGTTTTTTGTTTCAAAACAGACTCGATGGCATCTTTTACGGTTTTAATTCTGTTTTTTACGGGAATAATTACCGATGCTTCGTACTCAAAATTGCCTTGGTCAAACTCTATTTTTTTGAATTTAGGTTCTAAATATGCACCTGTATCTTTTAAATGCTGTGTACAGGCTTGTTCCATTTCTATTTGCACGGCACGATTTTTCGGGTCTACGTAATCGAATATTTTTTGTCCTGAAGCACGATTATCTTCTTCAATCTCGGTATAAAGATATTCGTTGATATGCATAATTTGGTGATTTTGAGATATTTTTAGTCTTAAATCGTATAAACCGGCATAGAGAAACGACTCTTTTTCCATTCGCTTAGCAGCACTTCTCAACGCATCAGAATTATAGAGCATCAAAGAACCGAAATTGAAATCGTCGCGCAGACTGCCTTCTTGATAGTCGATGACGGGATTATTTTTCTTTTCGCCGTCGGTAATAGCGTAGTAATCGGCATAAACTATTCCGGCTTGCGTCTCTTCGGCTATTTTTACGAAACGCTCCAAAGCGAAATATCCCAATTTCAATATTGTAGATTTTTGATAAATCAGCGAAAAATCGGTATCCGATTTTTCAGCTATTTTTTTTACCGTTTCGGTACTTTGCAAGGAGTCTATTTTTATTGTTTCGCAACCTTCTATACCTTTAATATCTGCCTTTGGTGTAAGCAGATAAATGTTTTTCACCAACTCCGATTGTTGCAGTTGTTCAACTGTTTTTGTCGCCTGCTCCGGCTGTGCGAAGAGAATAAAGGCGTTTATTTTTTTCATATTTTGTGTTTATTGTTTTATATATTTCATCTGAAATAAGTTACAGTGATATTTTAGCCCAAATAATTATTATAAAACGTACC
>JBGZFC010000140.1:0-15300 GCA_041846575.1 Bacteroidota bacterium | reverse complement strand
TTTATAACCAGGAGCGTCCACACCAATCTTTATCATACAAAACTCCTGCTAATTGCTATTATGCCAATGCGGCTTGAAAAATGAGAAAAAACTATCTTAACTTAAAGAAAAAACAGTCCAATTAAGAGGGAGTACTATAATTTTACTTGAATACGCTTTATAATTTTCGCGAATATAAATATCACAATCAATACAAAAATGATAAATGCACCGCTTGGCACATTCAGATAATATGAAAAGAGTAACCCCAAAAGACAAGCTACAAAGCTGATAATAATAGAACTTATTATCATTTTAGTGTAATTCACGGTAAACAAGTTAGCTGTCATTTGTGGGGCGGTAATAAGCGACATCAACAACACTATTCCCACAAGACGAATGCTCAGTACAATGGTTACGGCAATAAACAGCATCATTGTATATTCGATAAATAGGGTAGGGATATGGCGAGTACGGGAAAATTCGGCATCGAACGAAACTGAAATTATAAAACGCAAATAGAATGTAAAAAACAGTATTATGGCAAAGCTCAAGATAATAAGCGATATTATATCGGTTCGGGTAATTGTTAGAATATTACCGAAAAGATATTCCGATAGGTTTGGAGTGTAGCCGGGTGTCAGAAATGTAAGAATAATCCCCAATGCCATACCCAGCGACCAAAAAACGGCTATTGCCGAATCTTCTCGTACTCCTTGTTTTTGCGAAAGCCATTGAATGCCAAACGCTGAGAGCACCGAAAAAACTAATGCCGACAGTATGGGATTAACTCCAAAATAGAAACCGATTCCCAATCCGCCAAACGATGCGTGTGTAATTCCACCGCTAATAAATACCAATCGTCGGGAAACAATATAGGTGCCTATTATTCCGCAGGCAATGCTTGCAAAAAGACTTCCTAATATTGCATTTCGGAAAAAGGAGTAATTCAGTAATTCAATTATATTCATCAGTGTTTGTAGAACGTGTTTTTAAGATTCACGCAAATCGCTTATAACAAGAACTATTTCGTCTTTCATCTGGTTGGGTACTTCAATTTCACGAAGTTGTAAACTGCGTATCCAGCGTGCTTTCTCTTCATCGAGAATAGTGTAAAAAACTTCACGAAACTCTTCAACTTCATTATCGCTATATGAGTCGGCAGGACGTTTTCTATATCTGTCTAGCTCCTCATCTTCAAAATACTCGGCTTTACTTTCGAATCCAACCATTAAATTATTTTTCTCCCGGCACAATTCGTGCACACCCATACCGCAACACTCACTGTCTCTTGCCGCATCTCTTTTTTTTTCTTCTTTTGTTCTTACGTCAATCTCGGGCTTAGGAGTTTCACGCACTTCCGTGTTGCCTTTTTTTCGTTGATGTATGTTTGTAACAATCAATGCAACGAAAAAAAACGTGATAATGCCTATGAAAATATATAAACTTGTCATTAAAAAATATTTTGTTCTTCTAAACTTCTTCAATGGTAAATCCGGCACTTTCCAAATCTTTCCAAAAGTTGGGATACGATTTGTTAACTACCTGAGGATTATTGATTAATAATGATTTGAACGGAATAGATGCAGCTGACAGTGACATTGCCATACGGTGGTCGTTGTACGTTTCAATCACTATTTTATCTTCAGGTTTGCATCTCTCGCCATCCCATTCGAGCATTTCATTACTTGTCTCGTTTAAAACATATCCGAATTTTCTCAACTCGGTTACCATCGCGAATATTCTGTCTGTCTCTTTAATTCGTAATGTGTGTACACCCGAAAAGATAAAAGGTACATTCAAGAAACAACATGTTGCGGCAAACGTTTGTGCTAAATCAGGCTCGCCTATAAAGTTGTGAAAAAACTTCTTATTCGGTTTTCCGGTTTTTCTGACAGTAACACCTTTTTCCGAGAATTCTGAAGTAACTCCCAAATCTTTAAACAGACTAATCAATTGAGCATCGCCTTGATAGCTGTTTACTAATAGTCCGGGCATGAAAACCTCCGAGCCTTCGGGCGATAGTGCTACAATTTCGTACCAATATGATGCTGCAGTCCAATCAGGTTCAATTGTTATCTGTTTTGCGGTATAGGTTTGCGGTTTTATCGTGATTTTGTTGTCTTCCCATTTTGTATGTACACCATAATCTTCCATTAGTTTTATTGTCAAGTCAAGATACGGCTTTGAAGTTACTTCACTTTTTGTGTGAATAACCAATCCGTTTTCCATCATTGGCGCAATCATCATAAGTGCAGAGATAAATTGTGAACTGATATTACCAACCACGCTGACTTCGCCACCTTTTAATCTTTTACCTCTGATCTTTAGCGGAGGGCATCCAACTTTTTCAAGATATTCGATATCTGCACCCAGCTCCCTGAGAGGGTCAACCAATGGGAAAATCGGACGTTCGTGCATCCTGTCAGAGCCTTTTAAAATCCACTCGCCTTCCATTCCGGCTAAAAAAGCTGTTAGAAAACGCATGGCTGTGCCGGCTCCTTTTATATCGAATACGTTTGATTTTGAGTTGAATGCGTTGATGACAACCTGTGTGTCTTCGCATTCCGACAGGTTTTGAGCAGGTTTGTCGTTTAAGCTGAGAGCGTTTAATATTAATAACCTATTGCTTATACTTTTCGAAGCAGGTAACTGAACTGTTGCTTTCAGCTTTTGTGGAGGTGATATTTTGTATTGCATCAATCGGATTTATTTTTCTACAAAATTAATAATTAAATACGGAGTGTCAAAGAATAAATTATTACATCTTGAGTTTTAATTTACAATAATCCGTAAATAAATATCGCCAAAATAGCTACAGGAGCTATATAACGTAGCAAAAATGTGTAACCTTTAAGAATTTTGGTGCTGATTTTGAGCGTTCCATCATTGGTAAGTTGTGCATATACCAGTTTCTTGTCGAGATACCAGCCGACGAATATTGAGATAAAAAAACCTCCTACAGGTAGCATAAATTTTGCAGATGCCATATCTAAGATGTTGA
This sequence comes from Bacteroidota bacterium, assembly GCA_041846575.1. GTDB lineage: Bacteria > Bacteroidota > Bacteroidia > Bacteroidales > Dysgonomonadaceae > JBGZFC01. The sequence goes on along the minus strand of JBGZFC010000140.1, from coordinate 12,317 downwards.
AAAATTGTGGTGATAGTGATGATATTACACCTAAAAAAGCTACGCCGGTTGTAACCATTATGGCACTTTTTGTCCTTGATATTTTATACTCTTCATGAATATATACCGTAACTACTTCCATAAGCGAAATGGTGGATGTGAGTGCTGCAAGTAGTAGCAATAAAAAGAACATTGCCGACCAAACCATTGGAGCCGGCAGATGATTAAACAGTTCGGGCAGAGTTATGAACAGCAATCCTGGACCGCCGGCAACCAAATCGTTAACTATAGTATCGGGATTTGATGTAAGAGCAAATGCCGAAGGGAAAATAACTATTCCCGCTAAAATTGCCACTAATGAATCGAGTAGTGATACTTGAACAGCAGTTTTGGACAGATTTGACGTTTTATCGAAATATGATGCGTAGGTTATCATACACCCCATTCCGAGTGATAATGAAAAGAATGCTTGACCTAAAGCATCAATAAAAACCGTTGTTTTTACATTTTCCAAATTCGGTTTGAAAAGAAAATCGAGACCTACGCTTGCGCCGTCGAGTGTTACTGCTCGAATGCCAAGTATGATAAGAAGAACAAAAAGCAACGGCATCATAGTTTTTGCAGATAATTCGATTCCTTTTCTTACGCCCGATATAATAAAAAATGCTGTAAGGCAAGTGAATATTATAGTCAAAGCTATCTGTTTAGTACCGTTTGTCATCAACTCATTAAAGTTGGCTGAAAAATCGGTTACGTTAGCCAAGCTTCCCGATATTGATTGCATAAGAAAGGAGATTGTCCATCCACATACAACCATATAGAACCCCAGAATTACAAATCCTGTAAGTATGCCGAGCCGTCCAATCCACTTCCATTGTGTTTTGGGTGCCAGAATGCTGAATGCTCCTGCAGCATTTGCTCTCGATGATTTTCCAATTGTAAACTCCGCTATCATAACCGGGATGCCAAAAAATAAGATACATCCCAAGTAAACCAAAATAAAAATAGCACCGCCGCCATCGGCAGTTTGGCTCGGGAAACGCCAGATATTCCCCAATCCTACGGCTGAGCCGGCTGCTGCCGCTATCATGCCCAATTTCGATGCAAAAGTAACTCTGTTTTTATTCATGACTTTTATATCTTTATATTATTATCTTACAAATGTCCATCTGTTTTCGTCCGAAAGTGATGGGTAAAAGAAGTAGTCTTCGTAATCAAAAGCCTTTACTTCTTCCGATTTTGTTAGTCTGTTTTTTATTATGAATCGTGCCATAAGCCCGCGTGCTTTTTTGCTGTGAACCACAATTTGTTTCAATCTGTCGTTTTCTTGTTGTAAAAACTGTATATCGATAAATCTTACATTCTTCGGAAGTCTGTTTTTTTGAAAAACTTTTGAATACTCATCAGATGCCACATTTATGATTACATTTTCGTACTTTCTCAGTTTTTCCGATAGATGTGCGTTAAGCGATTCTTGCCAAAAATCGTATAATGTTTTGTAACCTTGAGGAGCAATTTTTCGCATCATTTCCAGTCGGTACGGTTTTATTTCGTCAAATGGTCGTAGAATCCCGTACAGTGCCGAAATTATATTTAGATGATTTTGGGCGAAATCGAAATCCTCTTTCGAGAAGTCGTGTGCATTTAGACCTTTGTAGGCAATTCCGTTATATGCTAATGCGGCAGCACATTTTGGTGATGTTTCGAAATAGAAAGTTTGAAAATACTCATATACTTCGCGTGCCATCTTAGGATTAATCTTCATTGCAAATGAAATTTCGCTTTCGGACATTTGCTGACAAAGAGAGACTAACTCTTTTGTTTTGTTCGGGAAGAGCGGTTTAGTGATTTCTGTATTTCCTTTTTTTTCAGAAAAATCCATCAATTTGGCAGGCGAAAGTATGATTTGCATAACTTTTAGTCTTTTTTGATTGATACTTAAAATCGTCTCACATTTTTTTTGAACCATAATTTAAAAACAGGGTTGTTAAAACTTGCTGTTTTGCCTGAAATATCGATTAATTCTTTGTTTTCTAATGCTGTTTTAAATTGACTGATATTTGTGGAAGTTCCTAATTGATATTCCTTTAAAATATCCTTTTTTGTAAATTCTGATGTTATTCCTTCTGCATTTGCGTGTAAAAAATTAAGTTGAAAGGTTGTTAAACCGTCAATATACTTATAGTAAAGCATCGAATTTTGATTGAGTAAATCTGTATAAGCTAAATCGAAGTCAGCATCTGTTGTATATTTATCAGTTCTAGTCCAAAGTAACCGCGAGTTGTTGCACGTACGATAAATGATTCTCTACTGTAACACAAACTCTTTCGGCGAGCTAAGGTGAAAATTTCTTACCGGTAACGTCAAACCTGTGGCAGATAACGAGTAGAAATCTTCATCGTTACGACAAAAAAACACATCAATGTTAACAGCTTTTATTTTGGCAGAATTAATATCTTTTCTGACTTTGTGCACCAAAGAAGTTTTTCCCCCATCGGCGAGGCGAAATTAATATTGCATTTACGCCGTGCGTTAAGTTTGCATATAAACGTTTGGTCTCCGATTCGCTGTCGGTAACCCATTCTCCCGATGTTGCCGAGCCAAAAATAAACGGATTTCTCATATATGGTTAATTACTTTTATTACACAAAATATAAATAAAAACACTTACAAACATATTTGCTTTATAATATATTAAAATAGGCAAACGGCTATTTGCTTGCAAGAGAATAATATATCCATTTAGTTAATAATTTAGATTCTCCACTCTACACCGTCTTTCGTATCTTTTATTTCCACGCCGGCAGCTTTTAAATCGTCGCGAATTTTATCGGATGTAGCCCAATCTTTATTTTCGCGAGCCGATTTCCGTATATCAATAATTAAATTCATCAAACCGTTGATTACATCACTATTAGCGTTACCTTCGCTTTCGTCGATAAGTCCTAATACATCAAAAACAAATATTTGCATCAACTCTTTTAGCATTTCAATGTCGTCAGTGGTAAGTGTCTCTTTTTTATCGGCAACAGAGTTGATAACTCTAACGGCATCAAACAGATGCGAAACAAGTACAGGACTGTTAAAGTCGTCGTTCATTGCCGCGTAGCAGTTGTCGCGAATTTCGGCAATATTGACTGTCGATTTCTCCGATGCTTCCAATTTAGGTAATCTGGCGATGCTCTCCATCAGTCTTTTGTAACCTTTTTCAGCGGCTTGCAATGCTTCGTTACTAAAATCGAGAGTGCTGCGATAGTGTGATTGAGCCATGAAAAAACGCACTGTCATTGGCGAATATCCTTGTTCCAGCAAATGGTGATTACCGGTAAATAGCTCATTGGGCAAAAATCCGTTTCCGGCGGTTTTTGACATACGTACACCGTTTACGGTAAGCATATTTGTGTGCATCCAATATTTTACCGGAGCAACATTGCTGCAAGCTTCAGATTGTGCAATTTCGTTGGTGTGATGAGTAGCTTGCAAGTCCATACCTCCGCCGTGAATATCGAAAGTGGTACCTAAATACTTGGTGCTCATTGCCGAACATTCAATGTGCCAGCCGGGAAATCCCCATCCCCAAGGCGAGTTCCACTGCATCAAAGTTTCGGGTTTTGCTTTTATCCAGAGTGCAAAATCGAGTCTGCCCCTTTTCTCGTCCTGACCGCTCAATTCTCGCGTGCCTTCGAGTAGGTCTTCGAGTTTGCGATTTGTTAAAATTCCATAATCGTGCGTTTTACTATATTTCTCTACATCGAAATAGACAGTTCCGTCTATCTCGTAAGCATACCCGGCAGCAAGAATCTCTTTAACCATCTCGATTTGTTCCAAAATATGCCCTGTGGCAGTCGGTTCTATACTTGGAGGCAACGTGTTAAACGCACGAAGAACTTCGTGAAATCCGAGTGTGTATTTTTGCACAATCTCCATCGGTTCCAACTGTTCTAATTTAGCACGTTTTGCAAATTTATCGTCGCCTTCGTCGTTATCGCCTTCCAAATGTCCGGCATCTGTAATGTTGCGTACATAACGTACTTTATATCCGAGATGCAGCAAGTATCTGTATATCATATCGAAAGAGATAAAAGTGCGACTGTTTCCCAGATGTACATCGCTGTAAACCGTTGGACCGCATACATACATTCCAACGTGTGGCGGATTGATAGGTTCAAAAACTTCTTTCTTGCGACTAAGTGTATTATAAATAACCAATGGTTGTTTTGTGCTCCCTTTTATCATAATCTTAAAAATGTTTTTTTGTTTTGGTTAGCAAAAATACAAATTTAAAGGCTAATTTTGAAAAATATCAAACAAAATGTAAAAAAGAGTCTCATTCTTTTAGCTGATTTGCTTTTTTTTACTATTTTCGCCATTTCTTTCAATAAATTTTAAGTTCAAATTCAATTTCAAATTATTATGTTACAGAAAGTAAAACTTTTTTTAGTAATGATGGTAGCAGTATCATCATTGAGTGCACAAAACTTACAACTGCACTACGATTTTCGCAAATCGCTTTATGGCACAGAAGTTGCACCAAGAAACTATCTTACAGCAACTTTCGAGATGTTTAAACCGGACAAATGGGGCTCAACTTTTATGTTTGTTGATGCCGATTTCAGTTCCAACAAAGGTAATATAGGGTTGGTTTATGCCGAAATTTCACGTGCCTTTAAAATTGGCGATTTCTCGTTGATGCCACACTTGGAGTATAACGGTGGATTGGGTACGGGCTTCTCTATTCCGAACGCTTATTTGGTAGGTGTTGAATATCCGTTTCAGTTGGGAAATTTCTTTATGGGAACTTACGTTGCATATAGATTAAATGCTTTTGAAAAAAACAGCCACGATGTGCAATGGACGTTAACATGGAACTCTACACTTGTTAACGGAAAACTCTCCTTGGGAGGATTTGTTGATGTGTGGACTGCAAACAAAAATCCAATAACAGGAGAGGGGGGTAAAAGTGTAATCTTCTTGAGCGAACCTCAAATTTGGTATAATGCTACGCCAAATTTATCTTTGGGAGGAGAAGTTGAGTTGAGCTATAACTTTGCTCGTTTCGAAAAATTTGCAGCTATTCCTACATTAGCAGCTAAATGGAATTTTTAATACAGCTCTTGGCTATTAGCCTTTGGTCATTGGCATAGTATAACCTATTTCAACAGAAAGCCGAAAGCCGAAAGCCAATAGCTAACAGCTCCCAAAAACAGATATTATGATAGAAAAACTTTTTAAACTCAAACAGAACAATACCAATGTCCGCAGAGAGATGGTTGCGGGTATTATTACGTTTTTGACGATGTCGTATATTTTGGCGGTTAACCCGCTAATTTTGGGCGATGCCGGAATGGACAAAGGCGCTCTATTTACTGCTACAGCCGTGGCAGCCATTGCCGGAACGCTTTTCATGGCGTTAATTGCAAATGTGCCTATCGCTCAAGCTCCGGGTATGGGATTAAATAACTTTTTCGCTTATAGCGTAGTTCTTGCAATGGGACATTCGTGGCAATTTGCTTTGACTGGCGTTTTGCTTTCGGGTTTTTGTTTTATGCTATTGACGGTATTTAATATTCGAAAAATTATTGTTGACAATATTCCCGTGGCGTTGAAAAACGCAATTCCTATCGGAATCGGTTTGTTTATTACGTTGATAGGATTGAAGAGTGCCGGTTTTGTAAAACCCAATCAGTTTACACTTGTTCAGCTGGGAAATATGGCTGACCCTAATGTTTGGGTTGCAATACTTGGTTTAGTGGTTATCGCTGTTCTATTAGTGAAAAAAGTACATGGTGCAATTTTGATAGGAATTATTGTATCGACTGTTTTTGCCGGATTTATGGGAATGATTCAGTTACCGCAAGGAAGTTGGATTACTCTTCCGCCAAGCATTGAACCAATATTTTTTAAATTTGAATGGAGCAGTATTTTTACATTCGATATGCTCATTGTTGTGTTTACATTCTTAATGGTAAATATTTTCGATGCGATGGGAACATTAATCGGTGTAATTTCGAAAATCGGAAAATCGGATAGAGACGGTAATTTCCCGCAACTGCAAAAAGCGTTATTTGCCGATGCTTTGGGTACATTTGTCGGTGCTTTGGTTGGCGTAAGCCCCAATACCTCTTATGTGGAAAGCGCATCGGGTGTGGCTGCAGGCGGAAGAACAGGACTTACAAGTGTAAGTACTTCTATAATGTTCATTTTGGCTCTTTTCTTAGCTCCCATATTTTTAATGGTTCCCGCGGCAGCAACGGCTCCTGCGTTGATTATTATCGGGTTGTTTATGATGAGTTCGGTTGCTGAAATCGATTTCAGCGAAATAAGTTCAGGATTCCCGGCATTTGTTACAATCATATTCATGCCGTTCACGTACAGCATCGCTAACGGAATTATTTTCGGAATGTTGAGTTTCACGCTTGTTAAATTATTGTCGGGCAAGGTAAAAGATGTGAGCATCACGATGTATGTGTTAGCACTGTTTTTCCTTATAAAAATTGTTTTGGACGCTTCTAATGCGTTTGTTCACTAATCGATAATTTTCATAAGCAAAGCCTTCGGCAATCTGCACTTTGCTTGACAGTACTGTGTTGATAAAGTGAAGTGTTCAACCTCATGGCTTTATCGCGTACTAAGAGAGCTTGTTGTTTCGTTGAAAACGGAATTATCGTCAAAGGCAATGCTTATTATTTGTCGTTTAGGAATAAAATCTGTACTTTTGCGGTCTAAAGATTTATACAAACCAAACAATAACAATAATTTATGGCAACAACAGCTGATTTTAGAAACGGAATGTGCATCGACCTTGACGGTCAATATTATTTTATCATAGAATTTCTTCATGTTAAACCGGGTAAAGGTGCAGCTTTCGTTCGTACAAAACTAAGAAATGTAACAACCGGACGTGTACTTGAAAAAACTTTCAACTCAGGTGTGAAGGTGGATGAGGTACGCATTGAGCGTCGTCCTTTTCAATATCTCTATCAGGATGATATGGGATATAATTTTATGAACACCGAAACTTTTGAACAAATTCCCATCGCGGCAGAACAAATAGAGGGAGTTCAGTTCTTGAAAGAGGGAGATATGGTGGAAGTACAAATTCATGCAGAAAGCGGTACTATTTTGACAGCCGAAATGCCTGTACATGTTGTATTGCAAGTAACTTACACCGAACCCGGATTGAAAGGAGACACGGCGACCAACACACTAAAACCGGCAACTGTAGAAACAGGTGCAGAAGTACGCGTTCCGCTTTTCATAAATGAAGGCGAAAAAATTAAAGTCGATACACGTACGGGTACATACGTTGAGAGAGTGAAAGAGTAAAACAAACAGACGTTAGATAAAATTAAAAAGGGTATCGTATCTGTCGATGCCCTTTTTTGTTATCTTTGTAATAAATTGATGTCGGGAAGAGTATGAAAGAGCAAAAGAAAATTACCATAAAGGATTGGGCAGAAGAAGATCGTCCGCGCGAAAAACTGATGTTGAAAGGAGTTTCGGCACTTTCCGATTCCGAACTGCTAGCTATTCTTATCGGTTCGGGAAATGATGAAGAGAGTGCCGTGGAGCTGTGTAAGCGAATTCTGCAAAAAGCCGATAATAATCTCAACAAATTGAGCCGATTTGGTGTTAATGATTTGGTGGGAAAATTCAGAGGAATTGGTCCGGCAAAAGCTATTACCATTGTTGCAGCATTGGAGTTGGGACGCAGGCGAAAATCGGAAGATGTTCCCGAAAAATTGAAAATCGGGTCATCGAAAGATGCTTACAATCTGTTTTATCCCATTTTGGCAGATTTGAATCACGAAGAGACTTGGGCTTTGCTTTTAGACCGTTCCAACAAAGTGGTTTCTACCCTGCAAATAAGTAGAGGAGGTATTTCAGGTACGGTAGTAGATATCAGGCTCGTTCTGCGTGAAGCGATAAATCAATATGCAAGCGGTATCGTGCTGGGGCATAATCATCCGTCGGGTAGCAATCGCCCAAGTCCTCAAGACACTGCTCTTACCAAAAAAATGAAAGAGGCAGCTGCGTGGATGGATATCAGCCTGCTTGACCATATAATTGTTTGTGGCGAAACGTATTACAGTTTTGCCGATAATGGCATAATCTAAAAAAATAACTATATTATGAACGATAATTTACAAAAGTTGCAGGACGACATTGTTGTGATGCTTCGCACGGTTTACGACCCCGAAATCCCTGTAAATATATACGATTTGGGTATGATTTATGATGTAGATGTGGACGAAGGTAATAATGTTACCATCAAAATGACTTTCACATCGCCAAACTGCCCTGCCGCCGATTTTATATTGATGGATGTTAAAATGAAAGTGGAGTCTATTCCCGAAGTGAATGAAGTAACGATTAATCTCACGTTCGACCCACCTTGGGACAAGTCGATGATGAGCGAAGAGGCGTTGTTAGAACTTGGTTTTATGTAGATAAACCTGTATTTGAAGTGAAAACAAAAATATATTTCCTTGCCGATGTACATTTAGGCTCGAAGTCCCATCCCGATTCGCGAGAAACGGAAAGAAAACTGTGCCGTTGGCTGGATATGGCGAAACAAGATGCACGTGCCATTTATCTTTTGGGCGATATTTTCGATTATTGGTTCGAGTATAAATATGTTGTTCCTAAAGGATTTACACGTGTACTTGGTAAGTTAGCCGAAATTACCGATAGTGGGGTGGATGTGCATTTTCTTATCGGTAATCACGATATTTGGCTAACCGACTATTTGACTAAGGAGTGTGGGATGATTCTCCATTTCAATCCACTTATTATCGAATTGAACGGTAATAAATTTTTTATCGCTCATGGCGATGGGTTGGGCGATGACTCTAAGGCGTTTAAGTTTCTGCGGAAGATATTTCACAGTAAATTTTTGCGTAAATGCTTTTCGGCTGTACATCCGCGGTGGACAATTCCGTTGGCACACGTTTGGTCTAATCACAGTCGTGAGGCAGGTGGCATAGAGGAATATTTAGGTGAAGAGAACGAACATCTGGTTTGCTTTGCAAAACAAAAAACAACCGAAATACCCGATATCGATTACTTTATTTTCGGTCATCGACATATTATGCTCAATTTGCCGTTGAACAATCGTTCCCGAATTGTTATTTTGGGAGATTGGATTCGATATTTCTCGTATGCCGTATATGACGGAAAAGAGATAAGGTTGGCTCAGTTTGAGAAGTAGATGAAAAAAACGGATAATTCAACTTATTAAATTGAATCATCCGTTTTAAAGAAAGTTATTGTATTTATTTATATTCCTTTGCTTCAACTTCACCGCTTAATACTCGAGCAGCATTTTCGGCAAGAGCACGCATTTCGTCTTCTCCCGGGTAAATATACACAGGTGCAATTTTGTAAACTCTGTCTATGATAAGATTGCAGAACCATTTTCCGTTTGCTATTCCGCCGGTAATCAAAATAGCATCTACATCTCCATTCAATACCGTTGACATAGCTCCAATCTCTTTTGCTACTTGATAAGCCATTGCTTCGAGTACTTCCAGGCATTTCTTATCGCCTGCAAAAGCTTTTTGTTCTATTTCGTAAGCATCGTTTGAACCGGTGTAAGCAGACATACCGCCTTTTCCTACAATCATAGAACGCATTTCGGCTTGTGTGTATTTTCCGCTAAAAGCCATATCTACAAGAGCACCAACGGGCAGTGTTCCGGAACGTTCGGGAGAGAAAGGTCCATCACCGTCTAATCCTTGATTCACATCAATTACTCTACCTTTTTTGTGTGCACCTACGGTAATTCCGCCACCTAAGTGCGCAACAATCAGATTCATATCTTCATACCGTCTCATCACAGATTTGGCATGAGTGCGGGCGATTGCTTTTTGGTTTAGTGCGTGGAAAACGCAAACTCTTTCAAGTAGAGGGTGTCCTGAGTATCTTGCCAAAGGCTCTAATTCATCTACTACTACAGGGTCGGCGATAAACGCTTGTGCATCCGGTAACGCTTTTGCAATGTCGTCAGCAATAAGACCGCCCAAGTTACTGGCATGTGAACCCATAAGGCAATTTTTCAAATCTTCTTTCATTGCTTCGTTTACTCTGTAAACGCCTGATTCTATCGGCTTTACTAATCCACCGCGACCAATAACCGCACGAATATTGTCAATTGCAATGTCGGCATCTTTCAACTCTTGATAGATAATATTTTTGCGATACTCATATTGGTCGGTAATTTTATCAAACTGTTTTAACTCTTCTACCGAGTGGCGAATTGTTTTTAGAAAAATAACTTCTCCGTTTTGATAAACGGCTATTTTAGTCGATGTTGACCCCGGATTAATAGCCAAAATTCTAACTTGTGTGTCCATAAAAAATGGTTTAGTGTATGATTTATGTTATTTGTATTTTATTAATTCATTGCTGCAGCTAAAGCTACGGAAAGCATTTTAGTCTTGTCCGTATCGGAGCGAGAGGTGAGTACAATAGGTACAGCGGCTCCCATTATTACTGCTGCCGTACTTGCGCCACCCAAGAAATTTAGTGCTTTGTAGAACATGTTTCCTGCTTCGATATCGGGAACAAGAATAACATCGCAATCTCCGGCAACTTCACTTACAATACCTTTGTGTTCAGCCGCGTGTTTGTCAACAGCGTTGTCAATAGCAAGCGGACCGTCAATAATGCACCCTGTTATCTGTTTTCTGTCGCTCATTGTTTTAAGCATGGCGGCGTGTATTGTTGCTTCCATTTTAGGATTAACGGTTTCTACTGCTGCTATTACGGCAACTTTTGGATTTTCGATTCCGATTCTATGGCAAGCTTCGACTGCATTGTTCAGAATAGCCACTTTTGTGTCGAAGTCGGGAGCAATATTCATAGCCACGTCGGTTACACAAAGTAGTTTGTGGTAATATGGAGATTCGAAGAAAGCCACATGACTAAGGACACCGCCTTTGCGTAGTCCGTTTTCTTTATCAAGAACGGCTTTTAGAAGTGTGCCTGTGCTTACAAATCCTTTCATAAGTGCTTCAGCATTGCCTTTTTTTACTTCTGCAACCGCTAACTGTGCTGAAACGGCGGGGCTTTTTTCGTTGTTGATAATCTCGATGCCGCTTAAGTCGAAGTCGATTGATTTTGCAATACGTTCAATTTCTGTTTTTTTACCAACAAGAATAGGTGTTACAATGCCTTCTTCAACAGCTGTTTTAAGAGCTTTTAATACTGGTTCGTCTTCTGCTGCAGCTACAGCAATTTTTCTTCTTGTTTTGCTTTTTGCTTTTTCTGTTAGTTCTGATAGTTTACAAATCATGATAAATATAGTGTTTTAAAATTGCTCTAATTAATAATAAAATAATGTGCAAATTAACGAAAAAAAGTTGAGAAAACGGCTAAATAAACCATTTGATTTTCTTTTTTTACGGATAAGATATTTTTTGCGGCTTTTTAGCAAAACTTTAGATCGGAATTCTATTTTAGTTGTTTGAAAAAATCCCAAATTACAATTCCTGCCGTTACCGAAACGTTGAGAGAGTGTTTTGTGCCGTATTGCGGAATTTCGATACATCCGTCGGATGCGTCAATTACCGATTGTTGCACCCCGTGTACTTCGTGTCCGAGGATAACGGCGTATTTTCTGATTTTATCTAATTTAATTGATTCTAATGAAATGCTGTTTTCGGTTTGCTCAATGGAAAATATCGTGTAGCCTTCCGCTTTTAGTTCTTGAATTGCAGAAATAGTATCGTCAAAATGTCGCCATTTTATCGAGTCTTCGGCTCCAAGAGCGGTTTTATGGATTTCGGTATTGGGCGGTGTGGCAGTAATTCCGCACAACAAGATTTCTTCTACCCGAAAAGCGTCGCTTGTGCGAAAAACAGAGCCGATATTGTTCTGACTACGCACGTTGTCGAGTACGATAACCATCGGAATTTTCTTTGCTTCCTGAAATTCTTCTATACTGATGCGGTTTAATTCTTCAACTTTAAGTTTTCTTCTGCTTGTCATTTCTATTTATTTATCAGTGCCATGTTTTTTTTATATGGACAACAATTGAAAAACATTAAGATTTTTAGCCCAAGCTTATTAAATAAATTTCGGCTAAAGCCTTTTCTCTAATTATTTTGATAGGGGCTGCCTCAAAAGCACAACATTCGTTCGTTTTTGTCATTGCCTAAGGGCTATTCTGCGAATTCTGAATGAAGCGAAGAATCTATCTTGCTCTTAGCCGTTGGCTGTTAGCAACGAACCCAAATCATAAACAGCTCTTTGTCATTTCGAACGAAGTGAGAAATCTGTTCTTCCGGCTGTTAGCTGTTGTAGAAAAAATTATAAAAACGTCTTAAGTCTTGGCT
>JBGZFC010000139.1:0-2719 GCA_041846575.1 Bacteroidota bacterium | reverse complement strand
GTCCTTTTTCCGGTAATTTTCCTAACATAATTTGCAGTGTTTTAGCACATAAAGGTACAAAATGTTGCAGATATATACAACTTTTTGAGGAATTATTTTATTGAATTTCAGTTGCATAAAGGTATTTTAAGGGGCGACTAAATAAAAAAATGTGCTTTTAAAGTACAAATTATGAAAATCCGCGACAGAGAATATTGCCCTATCGCGGATTTTTTTATTATTTATTTGATTTGGAGAGTTCGTATGTTTTAGATTTTAAGAATTCTCCAAATTCGTTTATGTTATTGTCTTTATCTTGTTCTTCGGGGTAAATAGGCTCGCCAAATCGTATGGTAATGGTTTTACCGTGCTTATTGGTCATTTCGTGCAAGAGACGCACCGTACGAACCTTCCAACTTATTAGTCCAAGCAGTTGAAACCAAAAAGAGTTTTTCCCCGATATATGAATTGGGATTACGGGAACTTTTGCTTTTTTGATTATGCGTATTACCGAACTTTGCCATACGTTATCAATCACATCGCCGGTTATATTTGGCAACGATATTCCTCCTGCCGGAAAAAATCCCAAAGGATGCCCGTTTCTCAGATGGTTGATAGTTTCTTTAATACCGCCTATGCTCGATTTGACGTTTGCCATTTTGCTGTCATCGGGAAACGGATTTACACCTATAAAAAAATCTTCCATCGTATCTATCTGCATAAGCAGCCAGTTTACCATTATTTTGAAGTCGCTGCGTACTCTTCCAATCAAGTCGGCAACCATAATGCCGTCGATATGTCCGTAAGGGTGATTTGATACGGTAATAAAAGGTTTACCTTTAAATTGTTCTAAAACTTCTATGTTTTCTACCTTGCGTATAATACCGAGTTTATTGAGCATATCGGCAGTAAACTCTACTCCCGTGTATTGTTTTGAAGCATCGTAAACAGCATTTATTTTATTAAATCCACAAACTTTAAAAACAATTTTTGTAAGTATCTTTCCGAAACGACCTTTAAAAATGGGATGAATACCACGCACCATATCGTCGCTAATCAGTTCCTCTTTCATTCTTCTTTCTTCTCTGCCAGTTTTGCTTTTTTCTTACGTTCGTGAGCATCACGTTTATCTCCCATTCTCAGGAGTTTTTGCATATCTATTGTGTTAATAATAAAAAGTATTATACAAGTCAAGAGCCCCAAGTACTTTAATGTTCCGGGTATTAAAACTTCAATTCCTAAAAACATAGAAATCAGGATACGTACCTCGGTCGGTCCCATCAAGCTAGAATCGATGACGTATTGTTTAGTAATTTTGTATCGTAATAATGCCATGATTATAGACCATCCGTAAAGGACAATAAAGCCGAACCCTGCCCATTTCCATAATCCTTCGACATATATTATATATCCGCAACCGATAAGAATGTCAGTCCACCAATCGACAATTATATCCAAAGAAAAACCGTACCATTTGCGAGGAGTACCTCGATAATAGGCTATGCGTCCGTCGGTTGAATCTCCGAACCAATTGATGAAAAAACCTAAAATACCAAGCAATAACCAGTAAGGATGCACATAAACAGCCAAAATAAAAGAAAGAAAGGTAATAAAACTGCCCAAAAAACCTATTGCGGTTAGCATATTTGAAGTCATCCAGCTTGGGATACGCTGTACTAAGTATGCCAAAAAATTTTGCTCGTATTTTTTTAGCATATTGGTTCTTTCTCTATCTTTAGAAATCTTGTCTAAAGCCTCTTTGTCTCTGTTTTTTGTCTTATTCATATTGATTTAACTTATAAACGTTTAGATGATTTTTTTCGTAACGAACAGGGATATAGCTTATAAAAAAATCCTTTTATGTCTCTATCGCGATATACAAAAATGCGTTGCATGTTGTAATTCCAAACCCATCCTATAATAATTGACACAACTACTTTGGGAACTAGAAAAATATTATTTACCAATATATCCGGAAGAGCCTCTTTCGGTATATATTTCATCACGTATTCGGTGAAAAGGATTGTTCCTTGTGTGTTGAAGAAAATACTTCCGAGCCAGATTAAAATAAACTTTATTAAAACAAACTTTATCGATTGGCCATTTGCTTTGAAAGTCCACTTATAATTGATATAACAGTTGAGCAATCCTCCTGAAATATTACCAATCAGGGTTGATAGTCCGTAGTACCAATTGAAAAGATTTACGCACAAGATACTGACAAGAAAGTCAAACCAACTTGACACTTGTGAAGAGAATTGTGCTCGTAAGAAGGTGAAAAAACTGTTCTTGCTATTTATCGTATTTATTAACTTCCTAAACCTCATTGCTTATGCAGTAGCCCCCCAAAAAGGTTTTACATATTATATTAAATACATTGTAGTTATAACAAAATTTTTAGTACTTGACAAAATTTACATATCTACATAATTATTTGAATTTAAACAAATTAACTTCGTTTCTACTTGGAGAAGCCCTTGGATTTTGTATCTTTATAATTGATTGATAGTTAGTTATAATGAAAACAGAATAATCCAAGGTTTCGTACAAAAGTAGTGAATTATCTCAAATTCTCGAAAAGAATTTTGCAGAAAATATTAATGGTAGATTCAACAAGCAAATGCAATTTTGTTGTTTACAAAGTTATAAAAGATTTTGAATGGTTGTTTGTAATTTAGATTTTTTCTTGGTCTTCTATTGATTTTATATTGTATATCGCTAATATTCTTCATATTGAGTT
>JBGZFC010000138.1:0-30413 GCA_041846575.1 Bacteroidota bacterium | reverse complement strand
GCGGGAGAGTTCAACTATCAGACCGTGGAAGTAAACGGTGTATCGCGCAGCGTGGTGGTCGATAATTCATACCACAGTGTGGAAAAATCACCGCAAACGTGGCAGATATTCTCTTCGTTTCTCGAAGGATTTGAGCGTCAGGCGGCAATCATCGCCTTTGTGCTCATTATTGGAGGAGCTTTTCAGATACTCAATAGCAGCAGGGCGGTAGATTCCGGCATCTACTCTTTCCTTAGTTTTACCCGACGGCTCGAAAAACATGCTTTTATGGACCGAATCGGAGTAAACAATCTGATCATTATCCTTGTGATGACCCTTTTCAGTTTGTTTGGCTCCATTTTCGGGATGAGCGAAGAAACGCTGGCTTTTGTTATCATCATCGTACCTCTCGCCATCTCAATGGGATACGATTCGCTGACAGGATTGATGATGGTTTACGTTTCGGCGCACGTAGGATTTACGGGAGCCACGCTCAATCCTTTTACCATCGGGATTGCGCAAGGACTTTCGGGATTACCGTTGTTTTCGGGAATAGGCTATCGGGTATTCTGCTGGATTGTGTTCACGGTCTTTATCATCGCAGTTACGCTGATCTACGCCAAAAGGGTCAAGAAAAATCCCAAGCTGTCGCCTATGTATCAAGCCGATAGTTATTGGCGCCAACGAGAAGCCGAAACGGAATCCCAATCGCTTGCGAAAAAAGCAACGCCAAGCACATGGATGGTATTTGCTTTCACTTCGCTGATTTTGGTGACACTATCGTTTCTTTATCCCCAAACGACCTTTTCGGTAGGTCTGTATTCCTATACTTTGGTCTGCATTCCTGTTATCGCATCGCTTTATGTCGTTTCGGGATACTTTTCCATCCGAAAATCGGCTCAGTTGTTTATCCTCAATTTGTTAGGCTTTACCATTCTGTTTTTGGTTGTAGGTGTCATGGGGTATCAATGGTATTTGCCCGAAATTTCGGCATTGTTCCTCTGTATGGGAGTTTTTTCCGGAATAGCCAATAGTATGAGTGCCAACGGCATTACTTCCGAATTTATTGCGGGCGTGAAAGATATGCTTACAGCAGCGTTGGTTATCGCACTTGCGGGAGGGATTATTCAGATTCTATCTGATGGAAAAATAATGGATACCATTCTCTATTCGCTGGCTCAGGTAATGGAGAGTGCAGGGAAAACCACTACCGTTGGCTTAATGTTTTTGATGCAAGCCATCATCAATATTTTCATTCCTTCTGGCTCTGCCAAAGCAGCGCTCACAATGCCCATCATGGCTCCTTTTTCGGATGTTATCGGGCTTTCGCGCCAAGTTACCGTAATGGCGTATCAATTTGGCGACGGAATTACCAACATGATAACGCCTACCTCCGCTGTGCTTATCGGTGCCATAGGCATTGCCAAAGTTCCTTACGAGGTGTGGTTCAAGTGGTTTTGGAAGATATTGGTTATGCTGATGATATTGGGATTCCTTTTGCTGTTGCCCACCGTTTCGATGCAATTGGATGGGTTTTGACATTCCTCCGGATTTCGGATATTGTTATTCCGAAATAACAAAAAAGAGTCTTCTCTGAAAAACGACTATAGTTGCAACAAGCGGGAAAACCGTCTATACTTCTGATGCAGCCTCTTTTTTTATTTATTTTTATCGGACAGCAATAACAAAAAAAGGACTGTCATTCAAGACAATCCCTTTTTTATATTTATTCAGAATATTGTTTTACAAATTATTACTCTATTGTAACCAATTCACTTCCTTCAAGTACAGAATCGCCAACATTAACTTTAACAGCGGTTACTTTACCGTCTTTGTCAGCAATAACGTTGTTCTCCATTTTCATTGCTTCCAAAACAAGTACTATTTGTCCTTTTTTCACTGTATCGCCAACTTTGCATGCGATGCTCAAAATAATACCGGGTAGCGGCGATTTTAATGAGCCTGCACTTGCCGTAGCCGATTGCGGTTTTGCTGCCGGAGTACTTGGGGCTGCAGGTTTTGGAGCAGGAGCAGGTTGTGCCGGTCTTTGTACAGTTTCAGCAACTTTTGGCTGATTATCCTTTTCCATTTCAACGGTATATGATCTACCGTTTACTTCTACTTCGGCTAATGTGTCGTTTTTTTTATTTACAACAACATTATAGGTATTTCCGTTTATTTTATATTTATATTGATTCATTTTGTAATTGTTTTATTGTATTACTGCTGTTTATTATCTGCGTGGTAGTTCTCGCATATTATAAATTTTTGAATTCCATGGCGAGTACTCTCTGTTCGCGTGCTTGAAAGTAAGTATATTTCGTCCGGCACTTTTTGATTCTTCTAAAGCCATAAATATTGCCGCTAAAACTTCGCCCTGTATTTCATTAGATGCTGTTGCTGCAACTTGTGGTTGCGGTGCGTCAGCTTTGGTTTGTACTTCGTTTTGAGCCGTGTTCGATGATTTCTTTCCCATCAGTCTTACTAATAAGAAAAGGATTACAGCCACAAGAAGTACTATTAAAATAGTGTTTGATGACATATATGTTTCAAATTTATAATGCTTCCCGCATCTTTCATTATTATAAAAAATGGAAAGATGCAGGAAACTTGTTCATAATCTATAATACAGAAATCACTAAATTATAGTGGTAAATTATCATGTTTTTTAGGCGGATTTTGCAATTTTTTTGTTTGTAATTGTTGCAATGCGCGAATTACGCGGAAACGAGTATTGCGTGGTTCAATAACATCATCGATGTAGCCGTATCTGGCTGCTTCTAATGGGTTAGCGAATAATTCGTTATACTCGTCTTTTTTCGCGGTAATAACTTCAGCTGCTTTGTCGCCTGCTTCTTTAATCTCTTTAGTGTAAAGTACTTCAACAGCACCGTCAGCCCCCATAACTGCAATTTCGGCTGTTGGCCAGGCATAGTTGATGTCGCCACGTAGTTGTTTACAACTCATCACGATATGTGCTCCACCGTACGATTTGCGAAGAGTAACTGTTACTTTTGGTATTGTTGCTTCTCCGTAAGCGTAAAGAAGTTTTGCTCCGTGAGTAATTACGCCGCCGTACTCTTGTCCTGTTCCTGGTAGGAATCCTGGAACGTCAACAAATGTAATGATAGGAATATTGAACGCATCGCAGAAACGAACAAAACGAGCTCCTTTGCGTGATGCATTGATATCAAGAACTCCTGCAAGATATTTTGGTTGGTTAGCGACAATACCAACAGATTGCCCGTTGAAGCGTGCAAATCCAACTATGATGTTTTTGGCATAATTTCCGTGTACTTCCAAGAACTCTCCGTTGTCAATTACTGCTCCAAGAACTTCATACATGTCGTATGGTCTGTTAGCGCTATCAGGAATAATGTCGTTTAACACATCTTCCATTCTGTCAACCGGGTCGTTACAAGGCATAGAAGGAGCCTCTTCCAAGTTATTTTGTGGAATAAAGCTGAGCAGTCTGCGGATAAGTTGTAATCCTTCGTCTTCTGAAGAAACTGCAAAGTGTGCTACTCCTGATTTTGAAGTATGAACCGATGCTCCACCCAATTGTTCTTGTGTAACATCTTCTCCTGTAACGGTTTTTACAACTTTAGGTCCTGTTAGGAACATGTATGATGTTCCTTCGGTCATGATTGTAAAGTCTGTAAGTGCCGGAGAATAAACAGCTCCACCTGCACAAGGTCCGAAAATTCCTGAAATTTGAGGAACAACACCCGAAGCAAGAATGTTGCGTTGGAATATTTCTGCATAACCCGCTAAAGCGTTGATACCTTCTTGAATACGTGCGCCACCTGAGTCGTTGATGCCGATAACAGGTGCACCCATTTTCATGGCTTGGTCCATCACTTTACAGATTTTTTTCGACATCATTTCCGAAAGTGAACCGCCAAATACGGTAAAGTCTTGTGCAAAAACGTAAACTAAACGACCGTCAATTGTTCCGTAACCGGTAACAACGCCATCACCTAAGAATTTTGTTTTTTCCATTCCGAAATTTGTAGAACGATGCTCTACAAACATATCAAACTCTTCGAAACTGCCTTCGTCAAGAAGCATGGCAATGCGTTCGCGTGCCGTATATTTTCCTTTAGCGTGTTGCGATTCGATTCTTTTTTCGCCACCGCCCATACGTGCTTTTTCACGTAATTGTATAAGTTTTTTTACTTTTTCGAGTTGGTTGCTCATATCTGATATTTATTATTTAGTATTTATTTTTTGATTTGTAAAGTTACTTAGGCTGTTCGCACAGTTCTGTAAGAACACTTCCTGTTGACTTCGGGTGAAGGAAAGCAATATTTAGACCTTCTGCTCCGGGACGAGATTTTGTGTCGATTAATTTTACTCCTTTTTCTTCAACCTCTTTCAGAGCCGTATTTACATCATTTGTGGCAAAAGCAATGTGATGAACTCCTTCTCCGCGTTTTTCTATATATTTAGCGATAGTACTTTCTTCGCTTGTCGGCTCAAGTAATTCTATTTTTGTTTGTCCGATTTTGAAAAATGCAGTTTTTACTTTTTGATCTACTACAGTTTCAATGTTGTAACACTTCAATCCAAGTACGTTTTCGTAATAGGGTAGGTGCTCTTCGATGCTTTTTACAGCAATTCCAATGTGCTCAATGTGTGTAAGTTCCATATTGTTTGAATTTTTTAATTATTGAGAAATATTATTTCTACAAAAATACTAATTTTATGTTGGATGATAAAATTAATTTTGCTTTAATTTAGATAGATGTAACTCTAAGTACCTCTAAAAGCTCTTTACTTATTTCTTTATCCTTTTTTATTGCACGCACAAATGGCACATAAACAATCTCGTTCTCTTTTATTCCAATCATTACATTTCGTTGATTTTCAAGCAGAGCCTGAATTGCTGCTACCCCCATGCGACTTGCCAATATTCTGTCTTGTGCTGTAGGCGAACCTCCTCTTTGCAGGTGTCCGAGAATGGTAACGCGGACATCGTATTGCGGATACTGTTTTTTTACTCTTTCAGCCAAGTTGATTGCGCCTCCTGTAATTTTGCTTTCTGTCACAAGCACCATACTTGAGCTTTTATATTTTCTGAATCCTTGCTCGATAAGCTCAGTCAATTGGTCTTTTTTCGTGCTGATTTCCGGAATAATTGCAGCTTCGGCTCCTGCCGCAATAGCACTGTTTAGAGCTAAATATCCGCAATTGCGTCCCATCACCTCGACAAAGAAAAGACGTTCGTGAGATGTGGCAGTATCTCGGATTTTGTCCATAGATTGCATTATGGTGTTCAGTGCTGTATCGTAGCCGATAGTGGTATCTGTTCCGCTAAGGTCGTTATCAATAGTTCCGGGTAGTCCCACGATGGGAATGTTGAACTCGTTTGCAAAAATTCCTGCTCCGGTCAGAGAGCCGTCTCCTCCAATTACCACCAATGCATCTATGCCGTGTTTCTGTATATTCTTATAGGCTTTTTTTCTGCCCTCTTCGCTCATGAATTCTTCAGAACGAGCACTTTTTAATATGGTACCGCCTTGTTGAATAATATTGCTTACGCTGTTGGTTTTGAATTCAACGATTTCGTTGCTGATAAGTCCTTTATATCCTCTGTAAATTCCAAATACTCGTATATCGTTAGATATTGCAGCTCGTGTTACTGCTCTTATGGCTGCATTCATTCCCGGTGCATCGCCACCGGATGTGAGTAAGCCAATACTTTTTATGTTTGAGTCCATAGTAATATTGTAACGGATTACATTGTGAATAAATTGTGTGTCATAACAGGGTTTGTTGTAAATCAAGCAAAAACAACTGCTCCGAAATTTGTCAAAAATGAAAGACTATCTAACTCCGAAACAGTTGTTTTTTTATTAATTATTATTTATTTGTTTTTATTTTTCGTTTGGTTTTGGCGGACGCTCAAGGAGAATTTTTCTTGAAAGTTTAAATTTGCCTGTTTTGGGGTCTATATCTACAAGTTTCACTTTTATTTTATCGCCTTCTTTTATTCCGCTGTCTTCAACTTTTTCCAATCGTTTCCAATCTATTTCCGAGATATGTAGCAATCCGTCTTTTCCCGATAAGAATTCACAGAAAGCACCGTATGGCATTACCGAACGTACGGTTGCTTCATACACTTCTCCAACTTCGGGGACAGCAACAATTCCTTTTATTTTTGTCATTGCAATATCAATAGAATCTTTGTTTGAAGCTGAAACCTCTACACGTCCTTTATTATCAATTTCTTCAATTGTAATAATAGCTCCGGACTCTTCTTGAATTCCTTGTATGATTTTTCCACCCGGTCCTATTACTGCACCGATGAAGTCTTTCGGAATTTCTATTACCTCAATTCTTGGAGCATGCGGTTTTAGGTCGGCTCTTGGTTCAGAGATGGTCTCCATCATCTTGCCCATAATGTGTTCGCGTCCGGCTTTTGCTTGTGCCAATGCTTTTTCAAGAATTTCATAAGAAAGACCATCTACTTTAATGTCCATTTGTGTAGCGGTAATTCCGTCTTTTGTTCCGCAAACTTTAAAGTCCATATCGCCCAAGTGGTCTTCATCGCCAAGAATGTCCGAAAGTATGGCAAAGTTTTGTCCTTTGTTTTCAGAAATCAATCCCATAGCAATGCCCGATACCGGTTTTTTAATTTTTACTCCCGCGTCCATCATTGCAAGTGTACCCGCGCATACTGTTGCCATAGAAGATGAGCCGTTTGATTCAAGAATATCTGAAACTACTCGCAACACGTAAGGATAATTTTCGGGAATCATTCGTTTTAATGCTCTGTGAGCAAGATTACCGTGTCCTATTTCACGCCGTCCTGTACCTCTGTAAGGACGAGCCTCTCCTGTAGAGAAAGGAGGAAAATTATAGTGTAACAAAAATCTTTCAGTTGAATGATTTAGTACATCGTCAATGACTTTTTCATCTAATTTAGTTCCTAATGTGACGGTTGTAAGTGATTGAGTTTCACCACGTGTAAAGATGGCTGAACCGTGCGGTCCCGGTATTGGGCTAACTTCCGACCAGATAGGACGAATCTCTGTGGTTTTGCGACCATCTAAGCGTTTGCCTTCATCTAATATGCAACGACGCATAGCCTCTTTTTCCACATCGTGGTAATATTTGCTCGCCAAGGCTGTTTTTTCTTCTCTCTCTTCTTCGGGGATGGATTCGATAAATTCTTCTAAAATTGCTTCGAAGTTTGCAATTCGTTCGTGTTTATTGGGATTTTGTGATGCAGCTACCTGATATGCTTTTTGATAGCATGTGTCCCACACTTGTTTACGCAACTCTTCATCGTTTTCTTCGTGGCAATAAGTGCGTTTTTCGGTTTTGCCAACCATTTCGGTTAGCTCTATCTGTGCCCTGCACTGTTTTTTTATCTCTTCGTGAGCACATTTGATAGCTTCGAGCAGTTCTCTTTCAGAAACTTCAGACATTTCACCTTCAACCATCATAATGTTGTCGATAGTAGCACCAACCACAATGTCTATATCTGCTTGTTCAAGCTGTTCGTATGTTGGGTTTACTACAAGTTGTCCGTCGATACGGGCAACGCGCACTTCCGAAATTGGTCCGTTAAAGGGAATATCTGAAACTGCCAATGCTGCTGATGCCGCCAGTCCGGCTAATGCATCGGGCATATCTACTCCATCCGATGAGTATAGCGTAACGTTTACAAACACATCGGCATGGTAATCGTCTGGGAATAAGGGACGCAGTGCTCTGTCAATCAGCCTGCTGGTTAGTATTTCGTAATCTGAAGGTTTTCCCTCTCTTTTCATAAAACCACCCGGAAATCTTCCAAAAGCAGCAAATTTTTCTCTGTATTCTACCTGTAAAGGCATAAAATCTGTTCCGGGTGTGGCATCTTTCGCAGCACAAACAGTAGCAAGAAGCATGGTATTGCCCATGGTTAGAGTAACAGCTCCGTCTGCCTGTTTTGCCAATTTACCTGTTTCGAGCGTTATCGTTCGTCCATCGGACAATTCGATATGCTTAACAATAGGATTTGTCATAAATATTTTTGTTTTTGTGTACTTTGTTTTTAAAATCGCACAAAGTTAATATAAACTTTTGGTTTATAATGATTACTGAATATGAAATATTGGTAATTTGTTTGATATAAAGTTTAAAACTGATAATTATTTCATTAATTTTAAAAAAACAATGCTCTGTTACGTTTCCATATTTGAGATTAAATATATAAGTTTGCACTTTAAAACTGATATAAAATTATGAGATTTAGTATTAACAATTTGTTTTTATTGATTTTGAGTCTTTTCATCTTTGTTTCGTGCAATAAAGAGCCAAAGGTGAAAATTGAGGGAGAGTTTTCATTAGCAGAAAATGGTATGTTGTATTTGATGCATAGAGATTTGGATGGTATTAAAATGTTGGATTCCGTTGAGTTGAAACGAAACGGAAAGTTCTATTTTGAGATAGATGTTCCGAAAAATCCCGAATTTTATCAATTGCAACTCAATTCGCAAGTGGTGGTTTTTACCGTTTTTGATGACGAAAATATCTCTATTGAAGGTGATGCTAAAGATTTGGTAAATACTTTTAAAGTAGAAAATTCGCCTGAAAACGATCTGTTGCATCAGATTGATGTCATAATTCAAGATATCAAAAGTAAGATTGAAGATTTAGATGACGATTACTCTGCAAACAGTATCACCGATTTAGAGTATGTTGAGCGATTTGATTCATTACTGACTAATTGCAAGAGCGATTTGTCGCAAATAATTATATCCAATCCTTCAAGTGGAGCAGCATATTATGCTCTTTTTCAAAAGATAGATGATTATCTGATTTTTGACCCGCTGCAACGTAAAGATTACGGTATGTATGGAGCGGTTGCTACTTCGTGGAAACAATATTATGAAGGAACGCCGAGATACGAGCATCTTAGTCAATTTGCCATGAGTGCGTTGAAAACACGTAAACAGAAAGAAAAGCAGGATATAATGTTGGAAAACATTGAAGTTATTACCGAAGCAGTTGCACCCGAAATAAAACTAAGTAATATTCGGGGACAAGAGGTGAAACTGTCTGACCTGAAAGGAAAAACGGTGTTGTTGGATTTCACTCTGTATAATTCCGAATTTTCGCCTGCACACAATATGGCATTAAATTCTGTTTATGAGAAGTTTAAAGCGAAAGGTTTTGAGATTTATCAAATTTCGTTTGATTCTGATGAACATCTGTGGAAAAATGCAGCCAATAATTTGCCTTGGATAACCGTACGTGATGCCGAATCGGTTTACTCTTCATTATTACCGTTGTATAACATACGTAATTTGCCGACTACATTTATTATTGATAAAAACGGTAATCCCGCGTTGCGTGTAGAAAACTATGCAGAATTAGAAAGAGAAATACGTAGAATTGGATTGTTTTAATTTGTAATAATATCTTATCATAAGTTTTTTATTGAATATGATGAACGATTTAAAAAAAGAAAGCGCGTTGGTTCTCTTTTCCGGAGGACAAGATTCTACTACCTGTATGTTTTGGGCAAAAGAGAATTTTGGAGAAGTTCATGCTCTCTGTTTTTCTTACGGACAGCGACACTCGCAAGAGATAGAGAATGCCAGAAAGATAGCCGAACTTGCCAATGTGCCTTTTCGTATTCTTGATATTGGTGTTATAGCCGAACTTGTTCCAAACTCGTTAGTCAATAAAGATATAGTGATGGATGAGGATAAACCCGAAGGTAAAGCACCAAATACTTTTGTTCCGGGACGAAATATGTTTTTCCTGACTTTCGCTGCGACTATTGCTTACGAGAAAAATATCCGTCATTTGGTAACAGGTGTATCGCAAGCCGATTATAGCGGTTATCCGGATTGTCGCGATACATTTATCCGTTCTATTAATGCAACGCTCAACTTGTCAATGGAAAGAGAATTTGTTATCCATACACCCTTGATGTGGCTAAACAAAAAAGAGGTGTGGCGTTTATCTGACGATTTGGGTGTTTTTGATTTGGTACGTGAAAAAACATTGACTTGTTACAACGGCGTTATGGCACAAGGATGCGGACAATGTCCGGCTTGCAAACTCAGAGATGCCGGGTTGAAGGCTTATCTTGAAGAGAAAAAGACGGTATCTCATAATCGCCCAACTGCTGCGTTGCTTTAGATATTCGGTCTAAATCACGTACCGATACGTTCTTTCTTCTTTATATTATCGCCTTGTATTTGGACACATCTGAAACTCCTTGTTGTTTTTTTATTGAAATATTTGCTTTGAGACAGCAGCCTCTTTTTTTATTTATTTCAACTGTTTCCCAAAAGGGACAGAAAGGTAATTTGAAGTAATTCTTTTCGTCCTTTGCGTGAAACAATATAAACGACGTAATCTGCCAATTGCAAAAAAATAACCGCTATCTCAAAATATCTCCCTCAACACATCCAACGATTTCAGAGAGTGGAAATCTGACAGATGCAGTCGATAGAACAATAATAATTTGTCGATGATAAAGTTGCGTTCGTTTCTCGATAATTTATAAAGGTGCATATTCCTATAATTCATTTTGCACAAAACTAAAAGAAACTGACTCTCTTGTCGGGACAAACAGTACTTGTCGGAGTTTTTTTGTTCAATAAAATTACCATTGAGCAAATCGAAAACGTAACCTTTTTCATAGTTCTCCATATTTGGTTTAATTCCGACAAATCTTGTAAATTGCAATAGAAAAGCAATATGAAAATTAGCCATCCCTTTATCTATCTCTTCAAGAGTCAATACCGATTTTTTTAAGAATAAAAATAGACCTTCGTTATTATCTGTTTCATACAATAATCTGGATAAAAATTCCGATAAGAAAAATGTAAGTGAGGTTTTTATCTGATTATAGCCGATTTCGTAAAACAAAACTTCCCGTTCGGCTTCTTTTAGTCGCTGAATATCTCTCGTGGGCAGATGTTCTACTTCCAAATTAAGAATTGAAAGCGGAACAAATAACATATTGCTTAATTTGCTTCTTTTGCTCTGCACTTTTGGCAAAAGATAATCAACACGTCCAAATTTACTCGTTAGAGTCTGTACGATAGAGTATCTTTCGCTGTATTTTCTGATGCTTAAAACGATTCCTTGTGTTTTGTGTAACATATTCAAACAGATAATCCTATGCAAATATACAAAAAAACGCTTCGATAATATTCGAAGCGTTTTCTATTTCTTATTGCAGAATCATTAAACAATTCTCTTTTTGATACGTGCAGCCTTACCACGCAATTGGCGAATGTAGTATAGTTTAGCTCTGCGTACTTTACCTTGACTGTTCATTGTAATGCTTTCGATAAAAGGCGAATTTAACGGAAAAATTCTTTCAACACCTATATTATCAGACATTTTTCGAACGGTAAAACGTTTGCTATCGCCATGACCCGAAATGCGGATTACCACACCTCTGTATTGCTGAATACGCTCTTTGTTTCCTTCCACAATACGGTATGCAACCGTGATAGTGTCTCCACTTCTAAACTTCGGAAATTCTTTCTTTTCCGTAGCAAAAGATTCTTGTGCAATTTTAATTAAGTCCATTGTATTTTAATGCTTTATGTTAATAATTAACTCATCTGAACGCAATATACCGATACTCTTTTACTCGATAGAGATTACGCAAAGCGGGTGCAAAGGTAGTAAATAATTATTGAATCAGCAAGTTATTTTTTAAATCTGTTGTAGATTTTTTTTGTTAGTAGTTGGTATTTGGGGAGACAATGGCATTGCCTTCCTTAAATAGAAACAAGATATAAATTATTTGCGATTTCTAGATTTCGGATTTGCAATGTGCTTCTGACTAAGGTACGGTCATAGTCTTCCGAAATATAAAACATCGGTCTTCCGACAAGAATAATCCCCAATTGTATGAGGGCGATTATGCGAATTACGAGATTCCAAATCCGAAAATCTACCCTTTAAAACTGTGAATATTCCTTTTTTATAACTATTTTTGCAGGTCGTAATAATTTTTGAATAAAGACATGAAAAAACTATTTCACAATCTTCTTGTTAAACGCAGAAGCTATCGCAAATTTACCGACGAGTTGCTTACACCCGAAGAAACTCAGGGCATAATGGAAGCCGCTCTTTTGTCTCCAACATCTAAAAACAAACACTCGTGGGAGTTTGTCGTGGTAGAGAACAAAGAAATACTGCAGAAACTCGCCGTGTGTAAACCAAATAGCGCTACTTTTATAGCGGATGCCGCTTTGGCTGTGGTTGTGATTGGTAATCCATTGTTGAGCGAGGTTTGGATTGAGGATGCATCAATAGCTTCAATAAATATGCAACTGCAAGCCGAAGATTTTGATTTGGGAAGTTGCTGGGTGCAAATACGTGGCAGAATGTATTCTGAAACGATATCTTCATCAGAATATATTTGTGATATTTTGGAAATTCCGCATCCGCTTGAAGTTTTGTCTGTCCTGGCATTTGGAAGAAAGATTAAGGATAGATCGCCAAACCAAACGGATGAACTTTTGTGGGAAAAAGTACATGTGGAGAAATATTGAGTGGTGGACTTTGAGAGTGGGAGAGAGGGAGAAAACGAAACTTGAAAAGTTGAGGAATAGGAGACTTTGCCAATTTATTAATATGCCAATGTGCCAATATTAGACGCAAGATACAATAACCAAGACGCAAGACTTTTTGATATTTACGATTTTAGATTTCGAATTTACGATAAGTTTACACAGAAAATTGTTCATTGCTCATTGTCAAACAGTCAAAAGCAAAAAAATAATATACAAACAAAATGAAACCGGTACCTATTAATATAAAAAACAAACGTGCCACGTTCGATTATGATTTGCTCGATACATTTACTGCGGGAATTGTTCTCACAGGAACCGAAATTAAATCGATACGCTTGGGAAAAGCAAGTTTGGTGGATACCTATTGTTATTTGAATAATGGGGAACTTTGGGTGCGAAATATGCATATTGCCGAATATTTTTACGGTACCTATAACAATCATCAGGCAAGGCGCGAAAGAAAACTGCTTCTTACCAAAACAGAGTTGCGAAAAATTACACGCCTGACAAAAGAGACAGGTTTTACGATTATTCCTACCAAACTTTTTATAAATGAAAAAGGGCTGGCAAAGCTAAATGTAGCTGTTGCAAAAGGAAAAAAACAGCACGACAAACGTCAATCACTCAAAGAGAAAGAAGATAAGCGTGCAATGGATAGAATGTTTAGGAAATAACAAAGCTCATATCTCTGATTTTGTAGTGATATAATTGCGTTTAATAAAAGATGAATTCAATTAAGTATTTTATACTTTACACTCTTAAAAAATCATCGCGAACAGCTTTATGGTTGCTCAAAATAATCTTGCCAATATCTCTGTTGGTTAGGCTTTTAGACTATTTCGGAGTGTTGACTTATATCGCTCAATTTCTTGACCCTGTGTTTATGCATTTGGGATTGCCGGGCAGCACTGCTATTATCTTTATAACGAGTATATTCTTGCCTTTATACGCGCCATTAGCGATAATTACATCAATGTCGGTAACTTTACGTGAACTGACAATACTCGCTCTGATGTGTCAAATTTCTCACAATTTGCCTGTGGAGAGCGCTATTCAGTCGAAAACGGGGACTTCTTTCTGGCAAATGTTTTTCTTGCGTATTTTTACAAGTATAGCTGTTGGTTTGATACTCAATTTGATACTTCCACAAGATATGGGAATGCCTTTTTTCAACAAAACTGATGCGGAAATAGAAACCACTATAGGAGGAATGATGATGTCATGGTTTGAGAGCTCTGTTAAGATGACTCTGCTTATTTTTGCAATTATCACATCTCTAAATGTTTTATATCGTCTTTTGGAACAGAATAACCTGATTCCTAAACTATCTAATGCAATTAAGCCTTTACTGCGTTTCTTGGGATTGCCTGAGTCGGTAGGCTTTCTATGGTTGATTGGTTATATCGTAGGTTTAGCTTATGGAGGTGCAATGATGATTGACCAAATGAATGAAGGTAAAGTTTCTCGAAGCGATGCGAAACTGCTAAACTATCATCTTGCTATGTCTCACTCTGTAATTGAAGATAATCTGATATTTGTGGTGCTGGGTGTCTCTTTCTGGTGGATTCTGGGAGTAAGATTGACTGCTGCATGGATTGCTGTTTGGGCTAAACGTTTGGTTATGAAACTGTCAACCCGAAAGACGATATTTTCGTAAATAAAACATACAGAATAGTTCCTACACTATATTTTATATTCTAAAATTGAATCCCGATTTATGAAAAATATTCAAAAATATATCCGATATACTTTGGCTCTATTGCTGATTGTATCTCTTGTCGCTTGTGGAGCATCCAATCCAATTCTTACCAAAATAGTAGATACAAATCCAAAGTACGAATTTAGAGGAGCATGGATACAGACAGCATGGCAAGACCGTTATGCTAAAATGAATAGCTCGGCTATGACCAATTATTTGAAAGAGATGGTGCGAAAATTGGATGAGGCGGGAATAAATGCGGTTATTTTCCAAGTTCGTCCGGAAGCTGATGCTTTTTATAAATCTAATCTTGAGCCGTGGTCGAGATTTATGACCGGAGTGCAAGGTAAAGTTCCCGACGACCCGACATTTGACCCGTTGGCATTGCTGATAGAAGAGTGTCATAGCAGGGGTATGGAGTTGCACGCCTGGCTTAATCCTTATCGTGCACAATCAAGCTTGAATAGTCGATTAGCCGATAATCATCCGTACAGACGTAATCCCGAACGTTTTATAAAATACGGAAATCAACTCTTTTTCGACCCCGGATTGCCCGAAAACAGAACATACTTTTGTGAAATAGTGCGTGATATTGTTTCACGATACGATGTTGATGCTATTCATATTGATGACTATTTTTATCCTTACCCGATTGCAGGAACACCATTCCCTGACGATAGAAGTTTCTCGATGTATGCTGCCTCACAAGGTTTTTCATCATCTCAACGTGATGATTGGAGACGCAACAACGTAAATCTGCTTATTCAACAGGTAAAATATACTATTGCCGGCGTGAAACCGTGGGTTCGTTTTGGTGTTAGTCCTTTCGGAATATATCGCAACAAAAGGAACGACCCGAACGGAAGCAACACAAGCGGTTTACAAAACTACGACGACCTGTATGCCGATATTAAATTATGGGTAGAAAAAGGGTGGATAGATTACAATATGCCTCAACTTTATTGGGAAATAGGACACGCTGCTGCTGATTATTCCTCTCTGCTGACATGGTGGAATACAAATAATTTTAAGCAACCTTTATATATAGGTCAAGATTTGAAACGCTCTCTTGATAAAAACGAATTGGATACAAAAATACGCCAATCGCGACAAATGAGTTTTGTTGGCGGAAACTGTTATTGGTACGGCTCTCAAATTGTTGATAATTATAATAATGTGTCTTCTTTGTTACAAACGAATTTGCATAAATCTAAATCGTTGATACCGCCATATACCCATATGCACAAGGGAAAACCGGCACCCGTAAAGAAACTGGCAGAGTCATACACTTCAGAAATGCACTTTATCTCTTGGCAACATAACCCAAGAACAAGAAATCCCGAATCGGCACAACGGTTTGTAATCTATCGCTTTCGTAAAGGAGAAAAAGTTGATTTAAACAAAGCTCAAAACATTGTAGATATTATAAATGATAATTTTTTCGTTTTGCCTTACGAGGGTGGCAGCAATATCTATACCTATGTTGTTACACCTCTAGATGCTTTTTGGAATGAAGGTAAAGGGAAGAAGATTAGGGTAAGATTGTAAGAGTTTAGCGAAAAATGTTTTATCCCGGAATTGGATTGACTTGGGATTTTGGAAAATAATGGGAAATATTTTGAAATTATTCTTTTTAGTCATTGCTCTAAATCAATTTTATCTGGATTTGTAACTAAGAAAATCCTCGTCATAGGGTTTGGTAATCCCGACTTACCCAAAAGTACATTCTCGTTTAACCTCGCCAAATCTCCCTCTCTCCCTTTCGTCAAGTCTCTCTCGCGTCAAAAATTGATACATAAACATATTGATAAATTAACACATTAATTTATTACAGTTCTTTTCCTCCAATATAAAGCCAGAGCCAATCCTGCAACAATATGCCAGATACCCCACCAAGCGGCAATAAATGCCATTCCGCCTAACTCTAAATCAACCGGAAAAATACGAGGATTAAAGATAAGCGCCAGAGCCAAACCCGAATTTTGAATACCCGTTTCAATAGAAATAGTTCTGCTGTTTATCTCATTTACTTTTAGGGCTTTCGGGAGCAAATATCCGCCCCAAAATGCCAATCCGTTATGAAACAATACCAATAAGAAGATCAGGTGGATATATCTAAAAAACAGACTTAAATTTCCTGCAAGTGCACCAATAATGAATATTACGAAAAAGATAACAGAAACTCTTTGTACATGCTTTTCAACCTTTTTTGCAAAGTTCGGGAACTTTGTACCCACAAACATACCAAGAACAACGGGAATACCCAAAATAATAAAAACCGTGCGAAACATTTCCGCAGCTTCAATGGTAATTGGCACTAATAAAGGTGAGTGTTTAGCATACAGACCGCCCCAAAAAGCAAAGTTTAGCGGTGTCATAAACAAACTCATTACAGTTGTAATACCTGTTAAACTTATCGAAAGAGCCACATTCGATTTTGATATTGCCGAAATCATATTTGAAACATTTCCGCCGGGACATGACGCTACCAGAATCATTCCTAAGGCTACGGCTGTACTGGGTTTTAATATGAGAACAAGCAGATAGGTGAGGGCAGGTAAAAGAAAATATTGAGAAATTACTCCTACTATGGCTGATTTAGGTTTGTTTATTATATTACTAAAATGCTTTGGATTAATACCTAACGCTACGCCAAACATAATGAAAGCAATGGCAAAATTCATTATATTTACCGTGTCCTGACCGAAATTTATTCGAACACTATCTAACTGTTCAAGATTGTTAAAAATGTGTAAAAGAGAAAAATTGTACATGACTTGCTAAATTTTCAAGTCGCAAAGATACAATTTATTGTGAATTACTGCCGTGATTGATGTTTTATTACTCTATATTTTTCTGAAAGAAACAGCGAAAAGAGTAACAATAATTGTCAAAAATATCTATTCATTTTTTAGAAACATTCGGGTCTGTTTTTGTATTAGATGTGCATTTTTCACATATTGGTAAAATAAATTAATATTGGCTATTAACAAACATAGATAACTTTTTTCAAAACAATTATTTATAATTAGTCAATATTTTTTTGTTGTTACGAGTAAAGTCAGTAATTTTGCAATAATTTTTATGATATAAACATTTTATGGAGAAAAAAACAATCGTAACAGGTGTTATCGGCGCCGATGTACACGCTGTGGGTAATAAAATTATTGCATTCGCTTTAGAACAAGCCGGTTTTAAAGTTGTCAACCTTGGTGTAATGGTTTCACAAGAAGAGTACATCCAAGCAGCATTAGAAACAAATGCTGATGCAATACTCGTTTCGTCGCTTTACGGTCATGGCGAAATTGACTGTAATGGTTTACGCGAAAAATGCAATGAAGCAGGACTAAAAAACATCCCTTTACTTGCAGGAGGAAACTTAGTAGTAGGTAAACAAAACTTCGAAGACGTAGAAAAACGCTTCAAGCAGATGGGTTTTAACAAGGTTTATCCCCCCGGCACAGATATCCAAATAACTATAGCCGACCTTAAAGAAGTTTTAGGAATATAATATTAACAGAATATTTTCCTGACAATTATTTTTTCAATAATAACAATTTAGCCCTAAGCTATAAGCAAAGGTCTTAAAAATGAATATTCTTACTGCCGATTTCGGCTCTACTTATACCAAGCTAACCGCCATAGATACGGCAAACAGCACAATTTTGGGTACATCTACTGCATTCACAACTATCGAAACAAATGTAATGGATGGGTTCAATAACGCTATGTCGAAACTTGAGGCAAAAATAGGCAAATTCGAATACGAAGAATTGCTTTGTTGCAGTAGTGCTGCCGGAGGATTGAAAATGGTTGCGCTTGGTCTTGTACCTGAACTTACTGCAAAAGCTGCGAAAATGGCAGCATCAAGTGCAGGAGCTAAGGTGGTTAAAACATACTCTTTTGAAATTTCTATGCAGGAGCAAGAGGAGATTTTCGAGATAAATCCCGATTTAATTCTGCTTTGCGGAGGAACAGATGGAGGCAATAAAGATGTAATAGTAGCCAACGCAAAAAGACTTTGTGATATAAAACGCAATTTTTCCGTTATTGTAGCGGGAAATAAAAGTGCGTCTTACGAGTTGGAAGAAATCTTTTCGGCATCAGATAAAGATTATGTTATCACAGATAACGTGATGCCAGAGTTTAATAAACTAAATATAGAACCGGCAAAACAGAAGATAAAAGAACTGTTTATCAGTAAAATTATCGATGCAAAAGGATTGAGCTACGTTCAAAAAATGAGCCGTTATAAAATAATTCCAACACCTTTGGCAGTACTAAATGGTTGTGAATTGTATAGTAAAGGCACAAAAAAACAGTCAGGAGTTGGTAATATGCTGGCAATAGATATTGGTGGAGCTACTACCGATGTCTATTCGATGACAGACGGAAAACCGACTGTCGAAAATGTAATGATAAAAGGACTTCCCGAACCTTTTGCCAAACGCACGGTTGAAGGGGATTTGGGAATGCGTTACAGCCTTTCGTCTCTGCTTGATGAATTGGATGTTGAAAACGTTGCAAAAGAGATTGGTGTAGAAAAAGAGCAGATAGTAAACTGGGTAAACAAATGTACCCAAACCCCCGAAACTTTGGCTGATGTAGATTCTGTTGAGCAAAAAATAGAGGAAGTGCTTGCCAGAAATGCAATTAGAATTGCAGTTGAAAGACATAGCGGAGTTTATCAACAAGCATATACCCCTTGGGGACAAATCTTTACACTTACAGGTAAAGACTTGTCTGATATTTCATCGTTAGTAGGTATTGGTGGGGTAATTATTAATAGCGAAAATGCAAAGTATATGCTTGAAGGAGCTGTCGCTAACACTTCAAATGTAATGTTTGCAAAGCCAAAATCTCCCAATTATATGCTCGACAAAAAATACATTTTTGCATCTATGGGCATGCTCAGCGCAATAGACCCCGATTTGGCATTGGAAATAATGAAAAAAGAGATAAAACCAATAGAAAAATAAACAGAACAAATATTAAGCCCCAAACAGAAAATATGAGAGTAAAAAATGAAAAGCTCACAAATGATGCTTTTTTTGCCGAACGCAAAGAGGTTCTTCAACATTGGCAAACAGGAAAAAACATCGATTTTGATGAAGCGGTAGAATACCAAAAATCAATTCCGGAGGAAAAAAGATTTGGTACTAAATTAACAAAAGCAACGGAAGAAAAAGTAACACTTATTCAACCGCGTGCAGGAGTGGCAATATATCAAGACCACATAAAGCTATTACAGTATCTTGAAACCGAAGGTGAAGCCGATTTGCTGCCTACAACAGTTGATAGTTATACGCGACTAAACCGTTACAATGAAGCTGAAGCAGGTATTGAAAAAAGTAAAGAGACAGGTCGTTCAATGCTTAACGGTTTCCCGATTGTAAATTATGGTAAAGATATATGCCGTACAGTTACATCGGCTCTTACAAATCCGGTACAAGTTCGTCACGGAACCCCTGATGCACGCTTACTTACCGAAATCAGTATTGCCGGAGGATTTACTTCATACGAGGGAGGTGGTATTTCTTACAATATCCCTTATTCAAAAGATCACTCACTTGAAAAAACGATAGCGCATTGGCAATATACCGACCGCTTAATAGGTTTGTACGAAGAGGCTGGCGTTTCAATCAACAGAGAGCCGTTTGGTCCGCTTACAGGAACGCTTATTCCCGCATGTATTTCTAATTCCGTAGCTGTAATAGAAGCTCTGCTGGCTGCTACACAGGGAGTTAAAGATATAACCGTTGGGTACGGACAGTGTGGTAACCTTATTCAAGACGTTGCAGCTATTCGTTCATTAGATATTTTAACTCGCGAATATCTCAATAAATTTGGCTACAACGATGTGCGTATTACAACTGTTTTCCATCAATGGATGGGAGGTTTCCCACAAGACGAAGCCAAAGCTTTCGGAGTAATCTCTTGGGGAGCGGCTGCAGCTGCTCTTGCAAAAGCTACCAAAGTTATAGTGAAAACACCACACGAAGCTATGGGAGTTCCTACAAAAGAGGCAAACGCAGCAGGATTGAGAGCTACAAAACAGGTTATATCTATGCTTAGAGACCAAGACTTTAGAGATATACCTGCCGTAATTGCTGAAAGCGAAATAATAATGGCAGAGATGAAATGTATCCTAAATAAAGTTGAAGAGTTAGGTAACGGAGACTATGCGGTTGGTACAGTTGCAGCTTTCGAAGCCGGAGTCCTTGATATTCCATTCGCACCAAGCAGATACAATGCCGGAAAAGTTATGCCCGCTCGAGATGACAAAGGAGCTATTCGTTTCCTTGATGCAGGCAATCTGCCACTTACTCAAGATTTGAAAGATTTCCATAAACAAAAATTAGAGGAACGTGCCAAATTTGAAAAACGTCCCGTTAGTTTCCAAATGGTTATTGACGACGTTTATGCTATTGGTAACGGATTTTTGGTAGGAAGACCAAAATAATGAAAAGAAAAAGCGATTGTACAATCGCTTTTTTTAAAATATAAAATTTAATAACTCAAAAAAATAAACTAAAAATATTGGCGAGTGCTCGCTTTTAAAAAATTATGAAAATAACAAAATTAATCTGCGCGCCGGGAAGAACCGGATTTTTCTTCGACGACCAAAAAGCAATTAAAGATGGTGCTAAAAATGACGGTGCATTTTACGAAGGTAACCCCGTAACTCCGGGTTTTACAGCGGTACGCCAAGCAGGCGAATCAATCTCAATTATATTTGTATTGGAAAACGGTAGTTTGGCTCACGGTGATTGTGCAGCTGTACAATATTCGGGTGCAGGAGGACGCGACCCTCTATTTTTGGCTGAAAACTTTATCCCAATCATCGAAAAACATATTGCTCCGTTATACGTGGGTAAAGATATTACTACTTTCCGCGAAATGGCAGATTTGGTGGATAAAGGAATCAATCCCGAAACAGGAAAAATTTATCACACCGCTATTCGCTACGGTGTTACACAAGCTTGTTTGGATGCTGTTGCCAAAAGCAAAGGCAAACTTATGGCTGAAGTAATTGCAGAAGAGTACGGAACTAAAATCTCTGACCGTATTATTCCTATTTTCTCACAATCGGGAGACGACCGTTACCTGAATGCCGACAAAATGATTATGAAAGGTGCTGATGTTTTGCCACACGCCCTGTTTAATCACGTGGAAACAAAAGTCGGCTTTAAAGGCGAAAAAATAAAAGATTATATTGCTTGGTTGCGTGATAGAATTATTAAACTGAAACCATTTGAATCGTACAACCCGACTATTCATATCGATGTGTATGGTACACTTGGCATCGTTTTCAATAATGATGCAGAGGCTATTGCCAAATATATCGGCGAATTGGAACAAATCGCCAAACCATTCAAATTGCGTGTAGAAGGTCCGGTTGATATGGGCAACAAAAAAGACCAAATAAAAGTTCTTCACGACATCAGAGCCATAATGGACAAAAATGGCATCAAGGCTGAAATAGTTGCCGATGAGTGGTGTAACACTCTCGAAGATATTATCGATTTTTCTGCGGAAAAAGCAGGACACATGGCACAAATAAAAACACCCGACTTGGGCGGAATCAACAACTCTATCGAAGCTGTATTATATTGTAAAGAGCACGGAATGGGAGCATACTTAGGCGGTACTTGCAACGAAACAAGCCGTTCGGCTGAAGTTTGTGCTCACATCGCAATGGCTACTTCGCCTGTTCAATATCTTGCAAAACCGGGTATGGGAGTTGACGAAGGCTATATGATTGTGTATAACGAAATGAGTCGTGTATTAGCCGTTTTAGGTGCAAAATAATATTTAACAATATAACAAAAACAAAGCTAAGTGAACTTCACTTTAAGCAAAAAACAGATAAAATGAAAGAATTAAGAGTCCTATCCCCAACAGCTATTCTCGGCTACGGCTTCCCTATGGAATCGTTTGTCGAAGGTATGAAACGCAAACCGCATGTTATTGCAGTAGATGCAGGTTCTACCGATCCGGGACCCTATTATTTGGGTGCAGGAGTATCTTTTACAGATAGAAACTCGGTAAAACGTGACCTTGAAATAATGATTCCTGCAGCTATTGAAGCCGGTATTCCTGTTATTATAGGTACAGCAGGCGGAAGCGGTGCAAGACCACACGTAGATTTGACTGTTGATATTATTAAAGAGATAGCAAAAGAGAAGGATGTTCACTTCAAATTTGCCGTAATACAATCGGAACTCGACAAAGAAGTGGTTAAATCTAACTTGAGAGAAGGAAATATTACACCTCTCTTTCCTGCCAAAGAGATAACTGAAGATAATGTGAACGAGTCTGTTCATATCGTTGCTCAAATAGGCGAAGAACCATATATTAAAGCATTGGAAGAGGGTGCGCAAGTAATTCTTGCAGGTCGTTCTTATGACCCGTCGGTATTTGCTGCACTGGCAATAAAGAATGGTTTCAATAAAGCTTTGGCAATTCACATGGGTAAGATATTGGAGTGTGCCGCAATTGCAGCACTTCCGGGAAGTGGTAGCGACTGTATGTTTGGTTATTTGCAGGAAGATTGTTTCATTCTCGAACCTCTTTCTCCGTTACGCAAATGTACTACACTTTCGGTTGCAGCACATACGCTTTACGAAAAAACCAATCCCTATATTCTGCCCGGACCGGGTGGTGCGCTTAATCTGCATAATTGTACATTTACACAAGTTGACGATAACAAAGTAAAAGTTGCCGGTACCGAGTTTGTACCTACCGAAGACTATTTTGTTAAGCTGGAAGGTGTACGTCGTGTAGGTTACAGAACCATCTCCTGCGCAGGAGTAAAAGATCCGATTATGATATCGAAGATTGATGATATTGTAAAAAGCGTAAAAGCACGTGTAGAGAATAACTTCGAAAATTACGGAATAGGTGATTTCTTCCTCGATTTTAAAATATATGGAAGAAACGGAGTTATGAATATGTTCCCCGAAACTTCAAGAAGTTCCTCAGACGAATTGCTTATCATTATCGAAGCAGTAGCCGATACGCAAGAACATGCTAACACTATTTGCGGATTTGCACGCAGCACTATGTTGCACTTCGGATATGAAGGACGTATTGCTACCGCAGGTAACTTAGCATTTCCATTCTCGCCGTCAGATGCAAAAATGGGCGAAGTATTCGAGTTTAACGTGTATCATTTGATGAAGGTTAATAATCCTGTCGAGCTGTTTCCGATAGAATATATCCAGTTATAACAGATAAACGGTTTGTAAGATAGCAACTCTTTTTTGCTATCTTACAACCAAATTTACTTATGATTTTCAATAAACATTAAGATGAAATACAAATTAACAGATCTAGCATCCGTAATCAGGAGCAAAAATTCGGGACCTTATGAACTTACCTTTGATGTTATTTTCAAAGAGTTTGAAATGTACGAACGTGTAAAAGCGGCAGGTATTTTCAATCCCAAAATGTTTGCCGATCTCTACAATATCAAAGAGTCAGATATTATAGGAGTTGTGCATTTCGATCCGGCTAAAGCTATCAAAACTACTATTGTACGTCCTATCTCATCCGGTTCACTTGGAGAAACTGACGTGTATGGCGCACAACAGCATGCCCCTCTGATGGGATTGGAGTTTGAATTGTAAAACGACTTACTCAAAATATCCATTCTCGCGAAATAAACTATCGTAACGGAAGTTTATTTCAAAAAAAATGAGTTTGCAGAGCATTTTTCTATTGAATCTATTGTTTTATTCAATTAATTGTAATACTTTTGTGCTCTCATTTAAATAGAGGTGATTTTGTAGATAAGTTTGTTGGCGAGATAGCTCAGATGGTTAGAGCGCATGATTCATAATCATGAGGTCGCGAGTTCAATTCTCGCTCTCGCTACATATAATAGAAAGGTTGTTATTTTTCGTAGCAACTTTTTTTTGTGAGTTTATAGTATTCTTTTTTATAAAAATCATGCTTTACCTTTATATCCTTCAAAGCGAGAAGAACGGAAGATTTTATATCTCGTAACTTTCCACTAAACGGTACATTCGGTTTTAGGACAATGTCGGCATACGCTTTTAAAGTACATGTTGAGAAAAAACAGTTAATTGAAAATAGCAATATGCAAAGTTCTAAAGAATTATCCATTCCGGTAACTACCCTTGTGTACTACAATTTTTTTAACCTCCAGAGAATTGTATGAGATAATTTTTGTTGTATCTCCTACGAGGAAACTGAACTGTGAAATACCGGAAATTTAATAAATTTGACTTATTCTTTTGCTTTTAGGAGGTTTTTTAATCAAGTTGGGTAAAAAACTATCGCAAGCCGGTTAAATGGCGCTTGCAATAGTTGAATAATTACAAAAATGCAGAGTCTGTCTCAATAATAAATGTTTCACTACAAATCTAATAAAAAAGGGAAAGACAACCAATTGCTAAATAATAGTGATAAATATCCGGAAATGTATATGATAGGCAGATATTAATATCTGAAAATTTTTTCAGTAACCTTAAAGGATGAATTATTTGATTATTGAATAATAATCTCAATTTAAAATTTTAACTTTGTAAAAACTCACAAATATATCTATAATGAAAATCCTTCACACATCCGATTGGCATTTAGGCAGAACTCTCTATGCAAAAAAAGAGCGACTTGACGAGCATACAATCTTTTTTGATTGGCTTTTAAATACGATTAATAAAGAAAAAATAGACGTTCTGATTATTGCTGGTGATGTTTTTGATACAGCATCGCCGAGCAGCACTACGCAAAAAATGTACTACGACTTTTTGATAAATGTAAAAACATTTGGTTGTAAGAATGTGATTGTTGTGGGTGGCAATCACGATTCGCCAAGTTTTCTGAATGCTCCAAAGGATATTCTTTCGGCACTCAACATTGTGGTTATTGGTAATGCGAGCGAGTATATTGATGATGAGATTATTTTGATAAAAGATAACGACGGAAATCCGGCACTGATAGTTTGTGCCGTACCATTTCTACGAGAAAGGGACATTAGTCGTTTTGCCGAAGGCGAAAGCTACTCCGACCGCTCTAAACGTATTAACGAAAATATCCAAAAGCATTACAACGAAGTGGCTGAGAGAGCCGAACAGATACGTACCGAATTGTGCGTAAATATACCGATTATTGCTACCGGACACTTGTCTGTGTCAGGAGGAAATAGAGCAGATGACGATGGTGTTCGCGAAACCTATATCGGTGCAATAGAAGCTGTTTCGAGCGATATTTTCCCGGATACTTTCGATTATGTGGCATTGGGGCATTATCATATTCCGTCGGTAATCAAACCGCATATCCGTTACAGTGGTTCGCCCATCCCGATGGGTTTTGGTGAAGCCGAACAGCAAAAGCTGGTATGTATTGTAGATTTCACGAAAGAGAAAAGTATAAGCAGTATTGAAATTCCTTTGTTTCAAAAGTTGGTTTCAATAGAGGGAGATAAAGTTGAGATTTCCAAACAAATAGAGAAGCTGAAAATTGAAAATAAATCTGTTTGGGTGGAAATAATTTATACAGGCGATGATATTTTTCCTGATTTTTTTAATTGGGTACAAGAACAGACATCCGATTCAAAAATTGAAGTGCTAAAACTTATAAACCGCCAACTGTTAAATGCAGTTTTAACGCACAATGACACTATGGAACTGCTTGATGAGATGAACGAATATGATGTTTTTGAAAAATTACTCGAGAAAAACAATATTTCCGATGAGCAGAGAAAAATACTGCGAAAACTCTATAATGAAATTGTAACCGAATTACAGATAGAATCCTAAGTTGTTATGAAAATATTAAAACTTAAATTTAAGAATATCAACTCATTGGCAGGTGAAAATGAAATTAATTTTACCGATGCCGTTTTTATAAACGATGGACTTTTTGCCATTACCGGAAAAACCGGAGCAGGGAAAAGTTCTATTCTGGACGCAGTTTCGCTGGCTCTTTACGGAAAAACACCACGTGTAGATGTTACAAGTGGCGAAAATGCTGTTTTGACACGTGGCGAGAAAGATTGCTATGCCGAAATAATATTTGAAGTTGGCGGAAAAGTTTGGAAATCGACCTGGATGCAATCTTTAACACGCACAGGCAATCTGAATCCTGTTCAACGAAAAATAGCCGATGCAAACGATAAGATTATTGCCGATAAAGTTCGTGATTGTGATAAGGAAATTGTTGGTATAGTGGGACTTAACTTTGAGCAGTTTACAAAAGTTATTATGCTGGCTCAAGGAAGTTTTACAGCTTTTTTGCAAGCAGACAAAAATCAAAAAGGCGAACTGCTGGAACAGATAACAGGGACAGAAATCTACGGCGAAATATCTAAAAAAGTTTTTATACGCAATAAAGATGAAAACGAAAAACTGGTTAAAATAGTAACCGAATTGGGAACCATTAAAATTTTATCTGATGATGAATTTAAATGCATTAACGAAGATTTAGCCTCGCTCGAAACCGAAAAAAAAACTGCTGACAAGTTATTATCTAAAGCCGATGAAGCAAAAAAATGGCTTACAGACATTACTTCTTTGACTCAATATATCAGCGAAGCAAAACAGAGTTTGCCTGAACTGCAAACAATTTTATCTACCGCGATAAAAAACCTTGAAGATACAGAACGTCAATTGAAAAGCAGGAAAGCCGAATTACAAAGTCAAGAACCTGTTTTTAAGAAAACAAGAGAACTCGATACCAAAATTTCCGAAACACAAAAGCAGCTACAGCCCGTTTTGACAGTTATATCTGAGTACGAAAACAAAAAAAATGAGTTAAGCAAATTGTTACAAAAAAATCAAAAAGAGTTAGAAAACTCAACTAAAACGCTTATCGATAAACAAAAATGGGCAACTGAAAATAAAAAAATCGAAAAACTTGTTCCGGAATATTCTGCTATAGAGTCTGATAGTTTGGCGTTAGCTAAATCTATTGAAGAAATAAATGAGTTGAATGATGAAATTGAAAGTTTGAAAAAAGAGTTAG
This sequence comes from Bacteroidota bacterium, assembly GCA_041846575.1. GTDB lineage: Bacteria > Bacteroidota > Bacteroidia > Bacteroidales > Dysgonomonadaceae > JBGZFC01. The sequence goes on along the minus strand of JBGZFC010000138.1, from coordinate 3,197 downwards.
TCTCTCTGCAAAACTCATATATTAAAACAGATAAAATCTTTACCGAAAAATCGAATAACCTCAAAGAGAAAGAGAGCGAGTTAGATGTAAAACAGAAAAAGTTATCCAATATTTTAGGTGGAAAGAAATTGTCAGACTTACAATCAGAAAAAGATAGTATTTCTGAATTTGGCAAGCAAATCAGTGAGTTAGTTAAGTTTGAAAAAGCAATTTCTTCTAATCAAAACGAGATAAATGCTTTCGAAGAAAAAGAGAAAGAGCTAAAAGTTTCAATAGAAACAATCTCAAAAACCATTGAGATTGAAACTAAAAACAAAGAGACTCTTGAAGAAAAAATCAAAATTCTTGAAGAGAATATAAACTTGTCAAGGACTATTCAAAGTTTGCAAGAGCACCGACAGCACTTGAAAGATGGTGAAGCATGTCCGCTTTGTGGTGCCTTAGAGCATCCTTTTGCTGCAGGTAATATTCCACAAATTGGCTATAAAGAGAAAGAGCTTGCTGCTGCAAAACTTCAATTAAAAGAGCTAATTAACACTATTGGAAATAATCGGAACGAATATATAAAACTTGATAATGACCAGAAACACGCACTGGCAAACAAAGCTAAAGAAGAAAAATTACAACAAGAAAACGTTAATAAACGTACTGTGACTCTGGTAGATATTCAGCAAATAAATCCCGATTTTAATCTTCCCTCAGACGAGAATAGAATAAAAATTTTGGATGAGATTATAGTTCAAAAACGGGAAGAACTTATAACCGTAAAAGATATTATCAGGCAAGCAACCGAGATAGAAAATCAGATAATCAACCTTAGAGATAAGGAAATTCCTGTTTTAAGAAAAGATAAAGAAGAGGCTGAAATTGCTAAAAACAGAGCGGATAATCAGCAACAACTTTCTGCTCAAAACTTGAAAAACAAACAAGAATCTACTCTTAGTTTACAAAAAAAATATAGAACCAATAATGAAGCTTTCATCGAAAAACTGAAAAAATACGATGTGGAAAGTATTGAAACTTTAAAGATATGTTTGGATGATTGGCAAAAAAACAATATACAGATAACAGAATTATCTAATCTGATAACAACTCTTTCCGGCACTATTGCTCTGAATAAGCAAGAATTTGATAATCAAACAAAACTATTCAACAAAAAAAATGAAGAGAAAGAGCGTATTAGTAATGAATTTGATGAACTAACCGAAAAGAGAAAAGCTATATTTGAAAATAAGTCGGTAGATGAAGAAGAGAGTAAACTCAAACAGTTAGTGGAGAAAACCGAAACTGCAAAAGCAAAAGCCGAAGCGGATAAAAATAAGGCTTTTACCAATTTAGAAAACAACATCTCAATTATCAAAAGTAAAGAGTCTGAACTTGCACAATTGAAAGATAAAAATCTAACCAAAGAGTCGATTGAGCAAATTCAAGATAGTTTGAACGAACTAAAAATCAAATCTGATGAGCTTTCTCAAAGAATCGGAGCTAATCGTGAAAGGCTAAAAAACGACCAAGAAAATAGAAAAGTCTGTGAAAATAAGTTGAAAGAAAAAGATAAACAACAATCCATCTGTAATAAGTGGGCTGCTTTGAGTATGTTGATTGGCTCCGCCGATGGAAAGAATTTCAGAAATTTTGCTCAGGCACTCACTTTTGAACATTTGGTAGGCTTAGCCAATAAGCAACTTCGGAAAATGTCTGATCGCTACATCCTGATTCGCACAGGCGACTCAACCAACCCGTTTGAACTGTATGTTATCGATAAATATCAAAACAGCGAACAACGCACAGCTCAAAACCTTTCCGGTGGCGAGAAGTTTATAGTATCCTTATCGCTTGCATTGGGACTTGCCAATATGGCAAGCAAAAACATGCGCATTGATACCATGTTTATTGATGAGGGATTCGGTACGCTTGATACCGACTACCTCGATTTGGCACTAAATGCGTTATCAAATCTGCAAAGTGAAGGGAAAATTATCGGTGTAATTTCTCATTTAACCGAGCTTAAAGAGCGTATTGCGACACACGTGGAAGTAGTTCCGACAGGAAACGGACATTCTAAAATTCAAATATCGAGTTGAAATAAAGTGTATTAAGATGAATTAGTTTCGATTTAATCCGGCAGTCAAGGGCAAAAGACTTACATTTGTAATATCACAAACAAAATAAGTTTCACCCTTAAAAGAAACTGTCAGAAATGAATACAGAAACAAAATTAATCAAAAACCGTATTGAGTGGCAATTTGAGCGACGAGTTGTTTCTTTTGCCACAGAAATTTCTGACAAGGTGGCATCTGTTAAACTTTATGACCGAAAAGTCGTATTGATAGCTGACTATATGCTTTATCCGGACACATCTGAAAAACTTTGCTGTTTTTTTAGTGAAATATTTTTTTGAGATAGCTCCACCTTAAATCTCTTTCCACTCTTTATACGGATGAAGAGATATGTATGAATTATGATATCTCATATTTCCGGTTACTTCATCGCCGAGCCAGTCGGGTTTCTCAAAAGTTTCATTTTCGTCATACAATTCAATTTCTGCGATAAGCAAACCTTCGTTATCGCCATAAAACTCATCAACTTCAAACACGTGATTGCCCACATTCACCAAGTAGCGTGTTTTATCAATTATCGCACTTTGGCACAAAAGTAACATCTGTTCGGCATCGCGAACGGGAATTTCATATTCCCACTCGTTGCGTATTATTGTCTCTTTTTCGGGAATGTTTTTGATTGTTATGTATGCTTCTTCACCTTTTATGCGAACACGTACCACGTTTTTACTCGATAATGAAAGATAGCCCTGTTTGATACGAAAACTATTTGATGATTGAGACTTATAATCGCCTTTTACGAGAAATTTTCGCTCTATTTCATATCCCATAATTTTATTGATTTTTTTTAATTAAGAATGCTTGACATCAGACAAAGATAAGTATTAATTTTAGAATTACGATTTATTTTAGTATGTTATTCTGAACTAAATTAAGAAATTAATTAGATTTCTCACTGTGTTCGAAATTACATAGTGTCATCAACCCCCATGCCACGTAACTTGGAACTAACTCAAAATCTATTTTCATCAATACTAAAATGTTTACAATAAATCATTATCTTTGCACTGCGAAAAAAATAAAAAAAATGGAATACAATTTCGGAGAAATAGAAAAGAGATGGCAACAGTATTGGGC
>JBGZFC010000137.1:0-13799 GCA_041846575.1 Bacteroidota bacterium | reverse complement strand
GTATAACAAAATGGATATTAAGCAAGTACAATATGAGTTAAACAAAAGACCAAGAAAAAAATTAAATTTTGATAACCCGAAAAAAATATTTTTTGCATCTTTGCCAAACAATGTTGCATTTAATACTTGAATCTACGTTTTCGTTTTGTTACATTTTACAAATCTCTTAAAAGAGTAGGTGTGCCCTGAAAGCAATGCCTTTTTCTTTTGTAACTATCTGAAAGTAATACTCTTTTTCGCTTCTTATTTCTCTGTACACTTCACCGGTATCACCAAAAGTAATCTCTTTCAAAAAATTGACTTCAATCCGTTTTGGTCTGTATTGTTGATAGAAATCGAGCGAGAAACAGTCGGCTATCCATTGAATGTAGAACGAACTGCTTGCATGCTTGTTGATATCAATGTGGCTATATTTCACTTCAAACCGATTGGCAACCTCGCCATTTATATTGGGTATTCTCGTTGGTATGCCTATAGGTGTTGTTTCGTGAACAATAAACTGTTTCAGCAAAGGAATTGTGTCAAGCAACACACTTTTTCGGGTCTTCATATCAATTACAGCCCACGATGATGACGCATGCCCGATAACTTGTTTATTGCCGTTTGTGATTCGGAAATTGCGTGTCGTAAAAAGCGATTCCACATCTTGAATCCATGTTTCGATAGTGATTTCGTCATCCTCTTTCGGAAACAGTTCCAAATTCATTACAAATCGAGAGAGTACCCATGTGTAGTTTTCAGATTGTAACTTTATCAATCCGAAACCATTATTATCGGCATCGGCTGCTGCCGTTTTCAAAACGAGATGAAACAGTGACGATAGCGAAACTTTTCTCTGAAAATCTACATGCTGCGTAGTTATGTTGTATTGGTATGCTCTTATGTTATTCATACGAACAAAAGTCTGCATTACAGATGTTATTGTGCAATCAGCAAAAAGTAGTTTTTCTTTCCTCGTTGTGCAAGTATATACTTGCCGGCAATAAGATATGAGTCGTTTATTATCTCTTCAAAATTCTCTAATTTATCTTTATTGATTGATACTCCACCGGCTTGCACGGTTTTACGAAGTTCGCCTTTCGACGGGAAAACTGCCGCATCTTCCGTAAGCAAATCAATGGCTTTTACCCCTGCCGAGAGTTTTTGTTTAGATATTTCAAATTGCGGAACACCTTCAAATACTTGTAAGAATGTAGTTTCGTCGATTGAACGTAAAACTTGCGATGTGGCTTTGCCGAAAAGTATTTCGGATGCACTTACCGCCATTTCGTAATCTTCTCTGCTGTGAACCATCACTGTAATTTCTTCTGCCAGACGTTTTTGTAACGGGCGCAGATGCGGAGCTTTTTGTTGCTCTTCCACGAGCGATTTTATCTCCTCTACGGATAATGCCGTGAATATTTTTATATATTTTTCGGCATCGGCATCGCTTACATTTAGCCAGAATTGATAGAATTGGTATGGCGATGTGTATCGGCTGTCTAACCATACGTTTCCGCTCTCTGTTTTACCGAATTTTCCTCCATCGGCTTTTGTAATAAGCGGACAAACCAAAGCAAATGCTTCGCCTCCGGTTGTTCGTCGTATAAGTTCCGTTCCGGTGGTAATATTTCCCCATTGGTCGCTACCGCCCATTTGCAGTCGGCAACCGTATTCATTATATAGGTGTAAGAAGTCGTATCCCTGGATAAGTTGATATGAAAACTCCGTAAACGACATACCTTCGTTGCCCTCGCCACTAAGACGTTTTTTTACTGAATCTTTAGCCATCATATAATTGACAGTGATGTGTTTACCTATATTTCGGATAAATTCGAGGAACGAAAACTCTTTCATCCAGTCGTAATTGTTTACCAATTCGGCTTTGTTGGGTGCATCACTTTCGAAATCGAGAAATTTTGCAAGTTGTTTTTTTATCGCTTCCTGATTGTGTCGAAGAGTCTCTTCATCCAACAGATTTCTTTCTGCCGATTTCATCGATGGGTCGCCAATCATACCGGTGGCACCTCCAACAAGTGCAATGGGTTTGTGTCCCGCACGTTGCAGGTGTTTAAGCATCATTACGCCAACAAGATGTCCTATGTGCAGTGAGTCTGCCGTAGGGTCGATACCCACATATCCGGCTGTGCGTTCTTTCAATAATTGTTCTTCTGTTCCGGGCATGATATCTTGAATCATACCGCGCCAACGCAGTTCTTCTACAAAATTCATATTAATATTTTCAGTTTTTTATTTTTTCGAGAAATTTGTCGCAAAGTTACAATTTCTTGGGCATAATATCTATGTTTTTTTGCCTTTCGTTTTCTTTTGAAACAATTTGTAACGGCTTTTTATCTGTCAGTGAACGCGAATTTTAAATATCTCTCCGCTATTTGCGTCTATTGTTGCACAGAAAGGTTGATGATACGAAAATTCTATTTTGGGATTATTTTGAAAGAGTAATCCTTCCGCCCTATAATTTTCACTTACCGGTAGTTCAAAGAAACGTAATGCATCTTCGGGAATGTAAACAGTTGTGGTTGTTTCTTTATTGTCAAAATTGATTACGATAAGCAGTAAATCTTTTTTATCGCTTCGCAGGAATGCAAATTGACGTGAAGAGTTGAAGTTCGGGTTTTCGGAGTTTGCATACATTATGTTGTAGAACAGCCCTTTTGCAAGAGCATTTTCTTTGTTACATAGATTTATCAATTTAGAGTAGATATTTTTCAGAGCCAGTTCTTCTCCGGTAAGCAATTCGTCATTCCATTTTCCGTTGTTGTTCCAACGTCTGATGCAATCTAACGACCAATAATCGAAAATTGTTGTCCGTCCGTTTCTGCCGCTGAACCCCTCTTCTTCCATCCCTTTTTCTCCAAACTCTTGCCCGAAATACACCATAACCGGATTTGTATTTAAACAGGCGGTAAATATCATTGCTCCAAGTCCGTTTTTACCCGATTTCAGGAAGTAATCCGATGCTATTCGCTGTTCATCGTGGTTTTCCATGAAGTTGAGCATTTTGTGTTGTATGTCGCCCACAGAGTTAAGTGTATTTGTAATTTCGTGTGCATCACGATAGCCGCATGCCACATCTCGTACAATATCGTAAACGCCGACTTTGTCATAGAGATAGTTGAAACAGTTGTTGTGCAAGAAATTTCTATATTCGTTAGGGTTGTAAACTTCTGCAATAAAAAGTAATTCGGGATATTTTGCTTTTACTTGCGGAATAGCCCATCTCCAAAATTCTATTGGCACCATTTCAGCCATGTCGCATCTGAAACCGTCAACATTTTTACCTGCCCAATAGATTAAAATATCTCTCATTTTTATCCATGTGTCGGGTATTTTTTCAAAATGTTTTACATATCCGTTTTGGTAATCAATTCCGTAATTGAGTTTTACGGTTTCGTACCAATCGTGTAGGGTAGGCTTATTGGTAAAACAGTCGTTTCCTGTAGCTTTGGCGGGATACTCGGTATAAGCTGTTTCCTTTTGGGAATTGTTGGCAAATTGTATTTCTAATGCTTGTCCGGGAAGATAATAGAAGTTGTTGGAATGCGAGAAAGCTTTTGTATTATCGTCTTGTTCGCCAAAGTCTTCTACATCAGCCGGTTTATTGATTGATTTGTAGTTTCTTGACAAATGGTTGGGTACAAAGTCGATAATTACTTTCAACTCGTTTTTGTGGATTCTTTCAATCAGCTCTTCAAATTCGAACATCCGTTTCTTTACACCTACCGCCAAATCGGGATTGATGTCGTAATAGTCGCGAATGGCGTAAGGAGAGCCGGCTTTCCCTTTTATTATTTCGGGATACTCTTTTGGTATTCCGTATGCTGTGTAATCTGTTGTTGATGAGTGTGCTAAAATGCCTGTCAGCCAGATATGAGTATATCCGTTTTTCACGATTGCTTTTATTGCTTTATCTGAAATATCTTGCAGTTTTCCAGATCCATTCTCTTCTATTGTTCCATTAAATACTTTGTTGGGGTTGTTGTTCCCGAAAAGTCTCGTGAAGATTTGATATATAAAGATTTTCTTGTTTTGCATGGTGCTTATTTTATTTTTGTTATCTGTTTTTTTACTATTTTTTCAAGTTGATAATATCGTAAACATCTATCTACAATTTTTTTTGTCTTCTCTTTTTTGAAAACTTTGGTAGCGGAAGTGTATCCTTTTTCCATGATTGCGTCGGTATTCTGCAATGTAAACATGCTATATTTGTGTAATCCTGACACTTCAATTAAAATGTCGCAAAGCTCTCTGTCTTCAAGAGTGTTAGAGTTTGACATTATATTAAAAGTACGTTCCGTGGTACTTATAATAGATGACTTTTCCAGAATGGGAACTATCAGCGATACGTTTATACCCAATACAAATTTACACTCTTCGCGAATAACCGAGACAGGGAAGTTTTTCAATAAACCTCCGTCAACAAAAGGTCTCTCGTCTATATATTGCGGATGGAATACCACAGGAACCGAACATGATGCCACAACAGTCTCGATAAGATTTTTACCTTTGTCGAAAACTACGGTAGATGCTTTCTCCCAATCTGACGCAACTACTTTAAGCGGTATTGGCAACTCTTCGAACGATTTGGAACGAAGATTTTTCTTCAGAAAATTGGTCAATCCGGTACTTTTGAAAAATCCTCTTTTGGGAATGGAAAGTGTCACAAACTCTCTGAACTCTTTCTTTTCGAACAGTTCCTTTATCTCATCCGGAGCAAAACCGTCGGCATAAAAAACGCCGGCTAATGCACCTGCACTTGTTCCGGCAATAATATCCGGTTTAAGATTATTGTTTTCAAGAACCTTTAAGGCTCCCAAGTGTGCGAACCCTTTCGCTCCGCCACCGCTTAAGGCGTAGCCTAAATGATATTTATATCCTTTTCCGAAAATTGACATGCTTAAATAATTTACTAATTACAAATGACTGATTGCTCCTGCGCGAATCATTTTGCGTGATATTATTCAGTAAACGATTTGACGGTAAACAGATATACTTTTGGAAAGTCCACGTAACACAAACCAAACAAATAGTAAATCAAGAATCTTTGTTGTTTGTCGGTGTGTCGTCTGTGTATTTGCTCTTTTATCTTTATTCTAAATATAAACCGAAATCTCTTTTCACTTTATCCAATATTCCTGCAGTTGCATCCTCAAGTAAGTCGAGTACCAATTCAAAACCCGAACTTCCGCCATAATATGGGTCGGGAATAGTGTCGTGATGATATTTAGTTAAAAAACTGCTTGCTTTGTAAATCTTATTTTTATCTTCTATTGTAGGAGCAAGCGTGGCAACATTTCTATAGTTTTCGTTATCCATTACTATAATATAGTCAAAGCTTTCGAAATCTGATACGTCAAATTTTCTCGCTCGCGAACAAAAATCATATCCCCTTCTGCGTCCGTGTGCCCGCATTCTGTCATCGGGGAGTTCGCCCTGATGCCAACCGGAAATGCCTGCTGAATCAACCGTTATAACATCATCTAATCCGTTATCCTTTGCGAGCTTCAACATTATGCCCTCGGCGGCTGGAGAGCGACAGATATTCCCCAAACAGACGAAAAGAATAGATGTTTTATCAATTTCCTTATCTTTCAACGTCATGTTAATCTATAAATCAAATTATATATATCACAAAGATAATAAAAAAAACAGATAATATTTTTTGCTGTACAATTTATTCTGTTTTTATGGCTTTAGCTTTATACGGGCAATATTGGCAAAATATGAGATTATCGGTTTTCAAAAATAAATAGTTATCTTTGCGGATAGAATTAGAAAAAAACTGAATGAGTGAAATAGAAAACGGATATTCCAACCCAATTGCAGGCGAAGTAGCGATAGATAGTCGCAAAAAAAGGCTGATAAAAGGTAAGCTGAGGCGTTACCTTTTTGCTCTTTTGGGTACCATTACACTTGCATTGGCTATTTTGGGAATATTAGTTCCCGGATTACCATGCACGCCATTTGCACTTCTGTCGGCATTTCTTTTTGCCAAAAGTTCCGACAGACTTCATAAATGGTTGTTGGATTCTAAGATTTTTGGCAACCGTATCAAAAGTTATCAGAGACGAAAAGGTCTTACAAAGAGAGATAAAATTAGAATCATTTTGTTGATGTGGACAATGGTTTTAACCTCTTCTTTGATTATTGTGAAAATACCTACCGTGAAGATTATAATTCTTGTTGCCGGATTTATCGGGATGCTGGTTGTGTGGCTTATTGTACCGAATAGCCGACAGAGTATAGATTAAAGAACAAAATATTTTTAAACCTGACAGGTTTTCGGAAATCTGTTAGGTTTTTTGTTAAAACATTGTCTAATATTTATCTTTAGTATGTTTAAGATAAAAAATTGTATTTATTAAATTACTTGTTCTAAATTTGCACTAAACTCTTTCAATTCTTGTTATAGATATTAAAGTTACTGTTTATTTAAAGACATTATTAATGAAAAATTTAATTCGATTATATCAGTTGGCACTTGTTGTTCTGTTGTTTTTGAACAGTTGTACCGGAATAAAATATATCACAGTAGAGACTCGTGAGCCTGCAAGAATAGCCTTACCCAATCATATACGTTCTGTTCTGGTTGTTGATAATACAGTGGAACAGCCGGAAAATGCAGGACATTTTAAAGAACTGTATGGCGATAAACAAGTTGTTAAAAGCATTGCATCATCCGATAGTTTGGCTTTTTTCTACACGGAAGCGTTAGCTCAATTTCTTGGAGAAAGTGATTTTTTTGACGATGTAAAACATCTGCAAACTCCGATACGCACCGATAACGATTATTTGAGCGAGTTTGCTATTTCGCCCGACGAGATGATTAAATTGCGAAACGAAAGCAATTGCGATGCCATTATAGCTTTAGAAAAACTGAATATCGAAACATATAAAAAAGAGCGTTATAGAGAAGCCGGATATACATACTCAAATCTTTTCGGCAATTTAAATTCGACTTTACGTATCTATATTCCTACTATGGAAGGTATGCTTCCGACTGTGCATTTTAAGGATAGTCTGATGTGGGACGGTTTCGATGTTCAGGATAGAGACGCTTATTCATCATATTATTTGCTGCCAACCGTAGAGGAGGCAATGAAAGAATTGGTTGTACGTGCTGCAGACAAAATGTCTTATGTATTAACTCCTTATTGGATGAAACAAGATAGATGGTATTACCTTTCATCGGATGCAGAAATGAAAGAGGGCGCTGCTTTTGCCGATGTAAATCAGTGGCAAAAAGCATTGGATAGTTGGCTTTTGTTTTATAACTCTGAGAGAGATAAAAAGGTGAAAGCGAAAGCAGCCAATAATATCGCCCTGGCATACGAGATGATTGACGACCTTCAAAGTGCCTTTGAATGGGCGGAAATTGCCGAGAAAGCTTTTAGGGAAACTTCCGCTCCAAATTCACTTGATTTGCGACGGGCGGTACTTTTGAAAAACGAGTTTACCCGCAGGCTCGATACATCTAATCGGCTTAATCTCGAATCGTTCTAAAATCGGGATATAAAATTCCTATTTTCTTTTGTAGGTGAGAAAGGTATAAGGATAGGCGTGTTTTTCGTCAGCCTCATTATCTTCTTCATCTACCAACAGCCATTTGTTGTTATCGATAGCAGGGAAAAATGTATCTGCATCCTTAAATTTATGATGTATGCGTGTCAGATAGAGTGTGTCAACCCATTCTATTGCCTGTTTGTATATCATTCCGCCACCAATGATAAATGATGTTTCATTTGCCGTTTCTGCAAAAACTTCATCCCAGTTTTTGCAAATAACGCAATTCGGAAAATTGTGAGCAGGAGACGAGGAGATAACAATATTTTTTCTGTCAGGCAACGCCCCCTTGGGTAGCGATTCGAAAGTACGACGTCCCATGATAACGGTATGTCCCGAAGTAACTTTTTTGAAATGTTTTAAATCGTTTGGCAGATGGCATAACAGATCGCCATCGTGTCCGATAGCGTTATGTTCGTCAACAGCAACAACAATGCTGTAACCTTTGCGTATGATGTCTTCGTTTGAATTCTCTTTATACATTTTTTGTGTCAGGATTTGCGTTAAATATTATACCGATACTTCTCCTTTTATGTGTGGGTGTGGATTGTAATCTATCAGTTCGAAGTCTTCATATTTGAAGTCGAAAATACTTTTTATTTCCGGATTGATTTTCATTTTGGGGAGAGTGCGTGGCTCACGCGAAAGTTGAAGTTTAACCTGCTCCAGATGATTTGAATAGATATGTGCGTCTCCGAATGTGTGAATGAAATCGCCCACTTTTAAGTTTGTAACCTGAGCCATCATCATTAGCAACAGAGAGTATGATGCAATATTGAACGGCACACCCAAAAATATATCGGCACTGCGTTGATATAGTTGCAGACTGAGTTTGCCATCGGCTACATAGAACTGAAAAAAAGCGTGGCAGGGAGGCAGGTTCATATTTTCTAAATCGGCTACGTTCCACGAGCTAACGATAATTCGTCTGGAATCGGGGTTGTTTTTAATGGTTTCTACCACTTCCGATATTTGGTCGATATGCTTGCCGCTGTAGTCGGGCCACGAACGCCATTGGTAACCGTAAATATGTCCCAAATCTCCATTTTTGTCTGCCCATTCGTCCCAAATTCTAACACCGTTATCTTTGAGATATTTTATATTGGTATCGCCTTTCAAGAACCATAAAAGTTCGTGAATTATCGATTTTAAATGAAGTTTTTTTGTCGTGAGTACGGGAAATCCGTCACTTAAATTGAAACGAGCTTGGTGCCCGAAAATACTGATTGTTCCGGTTCCGGTTCTGTCGGTTTTCTCCACGCCTTCGTCAAGTACTCGTTGTAATAAGTCGAGATATTGTTTCATTATACTGTTTGATTACAAAAATTGGGATATATTTTTATCGATATCAATATTGAACAAAAGTACAATTTTTTTTTAAATAAACAGCTTTTTTTTAGTTCAGAGTGATGCGGATGGGTATGGAGACGATGGCTATGCCTTTGTTAATTAACAATGGGCAATGAACAATTAGTAATTATTGCAAACATCTTCTGTAATCCTGAAAGGAATGAAGAGTCTGTTTTTTTGATAGTTTTGTGTTCTGTCGGGATTGTAAATTCCTCTTACGAAATACAACATTGCGTGTTTCGGGTTTGATGCTCTCTGTCACTCTGAACGTAGTGAAGAGTCTATTAGATATCTCACTTTGTTCGATATGACAAATAACTTACGCTGGCGCTATTTTGCAAGGCATGTCTGCTGTTAGGCAATTTTGATTGCTTCGCAACATACCATTAACAGAATGACACAAACTATATAAAATCGGAAGTTTTACATTCTTGTGTTTTGCTTCTTACGTCTTGTGTCAAAAAAAGTCTTTTATCTTTAAAATATAATTTTTTCCTCAAAATAGAGTTTATAGTTAAACGAAAAGCTTTAAAAGCAGTCCTATTATTAATTATAAGTTTGAATTAAAAAATTAGAAGCAATGAAAAGAAAATTTACTAGAACTCTGTTTGCAGGGTTGTTTTTTTTAGGGATTATGTTTTCGGGAACGTCTTGTGTTGTAGATAACGGAGTAGATACCAAAGAGATACAAGACATGATAAACAACTCTCTCAATGGTCAGTGGAAGATAGTGAATATTGTTGTTAAAAAACAGCACTGGATTTGGAAACCAAGCACCGATTATCCCAACAAAGGGTACTATTATTGTGATATCAACTTACCCGAGTTGACAAAGCCAATATTTGATGAAGGTGCAGTAATTGCATATTACAAACATTCTAACAATTCAAAAACAGCACTTCCTTTTGTGCAGGTTTTTGATTATGAATATGTAGAAAATGGTGTTACTTATGTAGGTAACTACACCGAAAATGTCAGTTGTGACTTTAATCTTGGCTCCCCATCAACAGTTACGTTCATTATTGAAGCGTCAGATAGAGGGCGTTTTGATCAAGATTTGAAAGATAGAAACTTTCAGGTAGTGCTAATTTGGTAGTTGGCTGACAATTTGCAAAGTCTCAGCCACAACAAATGAACTTCCGCCGATGAAAATAAAATCGTTTTCGTCGGCGTTTTCTTTTGCACTCTCTATTGCTTTTTGCACATTTCCGAATGTTTTACCATGCAAATTGTGTCTCTTTGCCAATTCTGCCAATTTTATCTCGCTCAGCCCTCTTTCTATTGACGGTTTGGTGAAATAGTAAGTGGCTTTTTGAGGTAAAAGCGATAATACGGCTTCAATGTCTTTATCATCAACCATTCCAAAAACAATATGTAGTTGTTGATATGCTTCTTTCTTCAATTGCTCTGTAATATATTTTATACCATGTGAATTATGCCCCGTGTCGCAAACAATTTTTGGATTGTTTTGCAATAGTTGCCATCTTCCGTTTAATCCGGTTAGCGAGACAACGTTTTCAAAGCCTTCATACACGGCTTTTTCGGGAATGGTATATCCGATTTCTTTAAGTATTGATACAGCGGTAAGAACCGTTCTTGCATTTTTTTTCTGAGCAAGTCCTTCAAGTGAACCTTTCAGATTTGGATATTCTTTGGTATTGTAAGTCCACCGATTGTCTTTTTTTTCTGCACGAAAATAGTCGAAAAATGTCTCTGCAAAAACTATTGGAGCATCTTCTTTTTTCGCTTTTTCCATAAACACATTTTTTACCGCACTATCATCAACTTCGCCAATTACTACGGGTGTGGCATGTTTGATAATTCCGGCTTTTTCGGATGCAATTTCTGGTAATGTATTTCCCAAAAACTTTTCGTGATCGTGTCCGATATTGGTAATGATGCTCAATTCGGGAGAGATAATATTGGTGCTGTCCAATCTTCCGCCAAGACCAACTTCAATAACTGCAACTTCTACATTCTGCTCGGCAAAATAGAGGAAAGCCATCTCCATCGACAGTTCAAAGAAAGAGGGCATAATAGGCTCAAAATCATCCTTATATTTCTTTACAAACTCTACTACAAACTCTTTCTCAATCATTTTGCCATTTATGCGAATTCGCTCTCTAAAATCGATTAAATGCGGCGAAGTGTAAAGCCCTGTTTTATACCCCGATTGTTGTAGAATAGCGGCAAGCAGGTGCGAAGTAGAACCTTTGCCGTTTGTGCCACCCACGTGAATAGTTTTGAACTTATTGTGAGGATTGCCAAACAGTTTGTCCAAAGCCAAGCTGTTGTCCAATCCGGGTTTGTATGCCAAGCTGCCGATGCGTTGATATTCGGGCATTTGACTATAAAGATAATCGAGAGTTTCGTTGTATGTCATTTTGTATGGCTGATTTCCGTATGAATTATGTACAAATAATTAGTGCAAAAATAATAATTAACTCGCATTATTCATTGTAATGAGTAAATAATTAATTGGAAATATGCTCCGATTTTCGAATTGCGAGTTATGAATGTTTCGAGGATAAGACTTGATGATTTTGCGATGCGGTGAGAAATATTTTGCGTTCTTTGCGGTTAAGCCGATTACTCCTTTGGGGTTAGGTGGAAAAATCGTAAATAGGTAGATTCCTCACTTGAAATAGAACCTTTACTTCGTTCGGAATAATGACAAAACAGTCAACCGAGGCGCTTTTGATACAGTTATATAGAGTTTTCGTCATATTTTCTGAGAAAAAATTGCTATATTTGTGGACTTAAATATTAATATTTCACAAACACTATTTAATCAGAAACTTTTAGATAATTATATAGATGAAGATAAGTGCTTTACAAATTGCAAGGGCTAACTATGTACCCAAAATGCCGGATGTATTACTCGGCAATATTTGTATTGAACAAGGAGTCGCTACCGAATCGGTACGCGATAGAGAAGAGATAAAAAAACTTTTTCCAAATACGTATGGAATGCCGATTGTGAAGTTTGTAAAATCGGATGAAAGAACTTTTGAAGACAAACCAATAAATGTAGGAGTTATTCTTTCCGGGGGTCAAGCTCCTGGCGGACACAATGTTATTGCAGGTATCTTTGATGGGATAAAAAAAATAAATAAAGAGAGCAGATTGTACGGATTTATTTTGGGTCCGTCAGGTTTGGTTAATCATAGATATAAAGAGATTACCAAAGAAGTTATAGATGAATATCGCAATACCGGAGGATTTGATATTATCGGCTCAGGTAGAACAAAACTCGACTCAATAGAACAATTCGACAAAGGATTGGAAATATTAAAAAAGTTGAATATACAAGCATTGGTAATTATCGGTGGCGATGACTCAAATACAAATGCTTGTGTACTTGCCGAGTATTATAAATCGATAGGTGCCGATATTCAAGTGATTGGAGTGCCTAAGACAATTGACGGTGATTTGAAAAATAGTCAAATCGAGACATCGTTCGGATTCGACAGTGCTTGTAAGGTTTATTCAGAACTTATAGGAAATGTGCAGCGCGACTGTTATTCCGCACAAAAATATTGGCACTTTATTAAAGTTATGGGACGTTCTGCTTCGCATATTGCTTTAGAGTGTGCTTTACAAACCAGACCTAATATTTGTATTATTTCTGAAGAGGTTGAAGCTAAAGGTCGTACTTTGGACGATATAATTGATTATATTGCAGGTGTTGTGGCAAAACGAGCCGGTCAAGGAATGAATTTTGGTACGGTAATTATTCCTGAGGGTTTGGTTGAGTTTATTCCTCGTATGAAGCGACTTATTAAGGAGTTGAATATATTTTTGGCAAATATAGATAATGTAAGTCTGATTAAAGGCTCACATATGCGTGAGTATGTTTCCGCCAAATTATCTGCTAAAAACTCTGAGTTTTACTCTTCATTACCAAACAATGTGGCTGACCAACTTATATTAGACCGAGATCCACACGGTAATGTACTTGTATCTTTGATTCAAACCGAAGAGTTGCTTGTACGAATGGTTTCAAAACGTTTGGAGAAATGGAGCAAGGAAGGTAAATATGAAGGTAAGTTTTCGTCAATTACTCATTTCTTCGGTTATGAAGGTCGCTGTGTTGCTCCATCAAACTTTGATGCCAATTACTCTTACTCTTTGGGATATACTTCTGCAATGTTGGCTGCCGCAGGAAAAACAGGATATATGGCATCTATAAAAAATACTGTGGCACATCCCTCAGAATGGATTGCAGGAGGTGTACCTATTACTATGATGATGAATATGGAAAAACGGAAAGGAAAAATGGTTCCGGTTATTCAAAAATCTTATGTAGATATGAAATGTAAGCCTTATTTAGAGTTAGAAAAGCATAGAAAAGAGTGGGCTATGGGGAATCATTATGTATATCCGGGTCCTATGCAATATTTTGGTCCTTCGGAAGTGTGCGACGCCACAACTATTACTCTGCAACTTGAGCATAGTTAATGCGTGAGTTTTTTATTGAAATCATTGCTGTCCGAAAAAATAATATTGTATCGCCTGAACAGGCGAAATTTCCATAACCGAATGCAATCCCGATAATAATCGGGAGCAGCTTGCGATTGTCAATAAACATACAGACTCTTCTTGAACCCCCCGAAATTCTTCGGGACAAGCAGCAGTATCAAAAGTAAAGCACATCATTATGTTGTCATACCGAACGGAGTTTTTAGCGGAATGAAGTATCTGTTTTTTTAGATGCAAGACACAAGAGCCAAGACTTTTTTTGGATGCGTTTACTGCCAAAAGATAATAGCTAAAAGAATAGATTTCTCACTGCATTCGAAATGACAAGCTGCTACCAAATACGCAACTTTCAACTTCGGTCTTCTGACATCTGACTTCTTACAAAGATAAGATTCTTCACTTCG
>JBGZFC010000136.1:0-2958 GCA_041846575.1 Bacteroidota bacterium | reverse complement strand
TTGTCGGTAATATCCATAAAAGCGCGCTCGGTTAGGTCAATTTCACGTGTTTTTTTTACGGGACCTCGGTCATTTACGGTAACATAAATCCATTTCCCGTTGGCGCGATTAATCACTTTGAGTTTTGTTCCGAAAGGCAAAGTACGATGTGCTGCGGTTTGTTTGCTATTGTCGAAAATAGCACCGCTAGCGGTTTTCCGTCCGTTGAATTTGTCGTGATAGTATGTGGCTATTACGTCTTTTTTATAAGGTTCTGTGGGAAGTAAAACTACCTCCTTTTCAGTGGCTTTATCTTCTTTTTTAATTTGTTTTTTTGGCTTGGTGGAGGCTTTTTTAGACACCGCAGCTTTCTTCTTTGTCGTTTGACGTGCTTTTTTTGTTTTCTGAGTGGTTGTGGTTTTGTTTTTGACGCTTTCGCTGTATGTTTTCTGTCCGCTGCAAGAGCTTACTACTCCTATCAGCAGCCATAACGTAAAAGCAATTCTGACTAATTTCTTCATAACCTATTTTTGTTTTCCAGTAATTGGCGCAAATATAAGGCTTTTCAGCAATATTTTGATTGAAAATAACCGCAAAAAATCTCACCTTGCGATGAGATTCTGTTGCAAAATATATTCTTTGTGGCGTTTTCTTCTATTTTTCTGTTCCTATTTTCTCTGATAATGCCGTACCCAATCGACATACATACGCACGGGAGCTTTGAAATCAGAAATTGCTCCGACCCATTTGCCTCCTAATTGCATATCTATCAAAAGATAGAAAGGTTTTCCGAACGGAAATTGCTCTTGGTTTCCTTCGATACGAGGATATGAAAGCGTCAGACGCTCGTTCACATAAAAGCGTAATTCATCAGGATAAATTTCCACAGCATAAACGTTATAGTCCGTAGGATTTATGGGAGAAGTACCGGAATTGGGCGGATTGTCTCTATCGGTTTGTGTATATTGGCTGTGCACGGTTTGGTAGGCGAAAGTATCAAAATTTAATCGTTCCATAATGTCGATTTCGCCTCCGTAGGGCCATTTTCCTTGTACGGGAAGCATCCATATTGCAGGCCAAGCACCTTGTGTAGGCTCTAATTTACAACGTATTTCGAGTCGCCCGTATTCAAAAAACCTCCCGTGTTTGGTATAAACGCCTCCCGTAATGTACTCCGAGGGGTCATTAGCGTCCACATCGTTTTTCTTTCCTAACAGAATGAGGTTTCCGTCTTTAATTTCAAAAAGGGATTCGTGGAAACTCATCGTATTGTTCCAATCTGACCCTCCTCGTGGAATTTTAGACCAAATTCCTGTTGAAAAAATGTCTTTTCGGTTAAAATCATCTTCCCAAACGAGCTTCCATTGCTCAGGATTAACCATTGCATTTCTCGAAACCGAACAAGAAACAAGCAATAATAGTCCTAATACTGATAGTAAAATTCTTTTCATCTTATTTTCGGAAATTTTAATTGTACCAAATCATTGAATAAAGCTATATATATTTCGCAATATTTACCGCTTTTATAAAACAAACCCTTTTTAATTTTTTACGGACAAAGGGTTTATTATGAAAATGCCCGTATCTATTCACAACATTTTATGCTTTCTATTTGTATGGTGGTATTGTGTATGTGATTTTCGTTTAAAATCTTTTTAATTTCTTCTCGGATTGCATCACTTTTTGACAGATTTTCTTCTGAAACTAATGCGTGAAGTGTTGCAATGTGCGAGTCCCCGTCTTCTGTCCATACATAAAGACGATGTATTTCCTGAACTTTTTCAACAGAACGCAATTTTTCTAACAAAAGCTGGACATCTATCTTCGCAGGCGCCATTTGCAAAAATATTTTAAACACCGAAAACAAATTCGGAATGGCATTATAAAGAATAAACAATGCTATGCCGAACGATAAAACCGCATCTATCCAATACCAACCCGTAAAATAAATCACAACTGCCCCTATAAGTACGGCTACCCAGCCCAAAACGTCTTCTAAAAAATGAAGTAACATCGCACGAGAGTTAGCTTTATGTTTACTTTCTTGTTTTGATAATCTCCAAAAAGCCAATCCGTTTATAAAAACACCAAGCACGGCAAGAAGTATCATTCCCGAAGATAAAACTTCGTGAGGATTAAAAAAATTCTCTACCGATTTCACCATCATTGCCACTGACCCCACAATGAGAATGGTGCTCAACACACAAGCAGAGAGTAATGAAAAACGTTTATAGCCAAACGTAAACGTTACAGAAGGTTTCTTTTTTGCATATTTTTCCAACCAAATGCCGATTCCCAAAGCAATGCTATCGCCTAAATCGTGAAAAGCATCGGCAACAATGGCGAATGAATTTGTGAAAAGCCCTCCGATGAACTCAACTATCGTAAAACTAAGATTGAGCCAAAAAGCAGTTTTCATTTCTTTGAGGTCTGTTGCTCCGTGAGTGTGATGGTGATGATGGTGGTGGTGATGTTCCATAATGTTTTAGTTTTTTTTATTACAGTCTCTATCAAAATTTTAAACTCTGACAAAAATCATTTGTCGGAGCATAAATCATACCTATTTTTTTAGGACAAAAAGTAGTTTTTTACTTAGTCGCATCTTCCTTTTTATCCGTTCGGGAAGCACTTCGCTGTGCCAGAATATCCCGCCATTTGCTTACGGACGTATCTACCTTCGCTATGAACACATTCAATGCCTCCGAAGGTTGCAAAAGGGCTAATGCTTCGGCAGTTTGTTGCGTTTTTTTGAACAAAGCATCTAAATCTTTACGGATATTTCTCACGTCATACGTAGGCTGTGCAGCATATTCATCACGACGGTTCGTATAGAGTGTATTGAACTCCGTATTGGCTGCTTCAAGCCACGTTACCCACTCTTCAAGCCCTATTTTTTTCACCGAAGGCAGATAATCATCTGATTTTAGCTCGCTCACAAAGTTCTGAATCTCTATCGTTTCTTTCTGATAGTTATACGTA
>JBGZFC010000135.1:0-27986 GCA_041846575.1 Bacteroidota bacterium | reverse complement strand
ACTCAATATGAAGAATATTAGCGATATACAATATAAAATCAATAGAAGACCAAGAAAAAATCTAAATTACAAACAACCATTCAAAATCTTTTATAACTTTGTAAACAACAAAATTGCATTTGCTTGTTGAATCTACCTTTGATATTATTATAATACAAAAAGCACGCTAATCCGTTTTATTTTCTTATCTTTGCAGCCGATTTTATTTTAGAGCGATTTTTATATCCTTATTTTCTTTGGTTATCCATTTCATTTCTCTATTAAAAATCGCGTTTATAATTTGATTTTTCTCTCATCTTTTGTCGATTGTGTGGGGGGTAAGAGAGATAAAATCCTTAACTGTCACATTAATAATTAAAAAGATGAGATCATTTGAAGAGTTGGGTGTAGCACCTGATATTATGAGTGCTATTACCAAAATGGGTTACGAACAACCTATGCCCGTGCAGGAAGAGGTAATTCCGCAATTGTTGGCAAATACGCGCGATATTATCGCGTTAGCACAAACCGGAACAGGCAAAACCGCTGCTTTCGGTATTCCCGTAATACAAAAAACCGATGTAAAAATATTGTCGCCACAAACGCTGATTTTGTGTCCGACACGTGAGTTGTGTCTGCAAATTGCCGGAGATTTAACCGATTTGTCAGAGTTTGTGGATGATATAAAAATTTTACCCGTTTATGGCGGTTCGAGCATCGAAAGTCAGATTAAGACGTTGAAACGAGGTGTTCATATTATTGTTGCTACACCGGGAAGGTTAATTGATTTGATTAATCGAAAAACGGCTTCGTTGGAAGGAGTGCATACGGTTGTACTCGACGAGGCGGACGAAATGCTGAATATGGGTTTTTCGGAAGATATTGACGAGATATTGAGCCATGTTCCCGAAAATCGCAGTATGTTGCTATTTTCGGCGACTATGCCACAAGAAATAGCCAAGATTACCAAAAAATATATGAATAATCCGATGGAGATTACTATCGGACGAAAAAACGAAGGAGCGCAAAACGTAAAACATATCTACTATGTGGTACACGCCAAAGATAAATATTTGGCACTGAAACGAATTGCCGATTATTATCCTAACGTGTATGGAATAATTTTTTGTCGCACACGAAAAGAGACTCAGGAAATCGCCGATAAACTTATTCAAGACGGTTACGATGCCGACTCGTTGCACGGCGACCTTTCGCAAGCTCAACGCGATTATGTGATGAACAAATTCCGACTGCGAAATTTACAATTGCTTGTTGCTACCGATGTTGCGGCACGCGGGTTGGATGTTGACGACATCACTCACGTGATAAATTACGGTTTGCCCGACGATTACGAAGTTTACACGCATCGT
Source organism: Bacteroidota bacterium (assembly GCA_041846575.1). Classification (GTDB taxonomy): domain Bacteria; phylum Bacteroidota; class Bacteroidia; order Bacteroidales; family Dysgonomonadaceae; genus JBGZFC01. Next base: position 26,637 of record JBGZFC010000135.1, on the reverse strand, counting down.
AGCGGGCGTACGGGACGAGCCGGAAAACGAGGAACATCCATCTCCATTATCCACACCAAAGAGAAGGGAAAAGTAAAACAGATTGAGAAACTGATTAATAAAGAGTTCGAAAAACGAGCAATACCCAAAGGCGATGTGATTTGTGAAAAACAGCTGTTTAATTTAGTGGATAAAATAGAGAAAGTAAAAGTAAACGAAACGGAAATCGACAGATTGTTACCTTCAATTTTTAGAAAACTCGATTGGTTGGGAAAAGAGGACATAATTAAACGAATTGTTTCGTTGGAATTTAACCGATTAATCGATTATTACGAAAAAGCAGAAGAGATAGAAGAGCCTGTTGAGAGTGGTTCGAAAAAAGCGGAACGAAAAATCAGAAGTAAGGAAGAGAAAAATGTTTCCGGACCACGTCAGGCGGAAAAAGGATATACTCGCTTTTTTATTAATATCGGCAAAAAGGATGGCGCAAATCCTGCAAATCTGATGGGTTTTATCAACGACTATGTTCCCGGGAAAGTGCGCATCGGTCGTATTGATTTGATGAAAAATTTCTCGTTTTTCGAGGTGCCGGAAGAGAACACAAAAGCAATTCTCAAATCTTTTAAAGGTGTTTTCCTGGAAGACAGAAAATTGGTTGTAGAGGTTGCCGATAGTAATAATACATCCGAAAAGAAGAGTTTTAAAGAAGAAAAGTCTGCGAAAAGGGACTTTAAAAAACCGAAAAAAACAAAATCTCGCAGATAGAAAGTGTAATTTAAGTTTTTAGTTAATATTATAGATTTATTCCTGTTCGACAAAATAATATTGTATTACATTGTTGTCCGATAAAAAAACACTTTATCGCCTGAATGGGCGAATTTTTCATAACCGCATGCAATTCCGATAATAATCGGGAGCAGCTTGCGGTTGTAAATAAACATACATACCTCTCAGATTGATAGCGATTTCCTCAAAATTTTGATTAATTTTAAAGGCACAATTTTTCTCTAATTTTTCAGGATGAAAAAATAAATTCTCTTTACTAAGTATAACAGACCAAAAAAGATAATGTGAATAGCAACTATTACGGCAAAACAACAGCTAACAGCCTTTCCCTTACTCTGCAATAATCAATTGTTGCAGCTCTTCGGGTGTAACATTTGTTTTTATTCTGCCTTCATGTGCAAAAGAAATTTTTCCGGTCTCTTCAGATACGATAATTACTTTAGCATCGGTCTCTTGTGTAACGCCCAGCCCTGCACGGTGACGCAAACCCATGTGTTTTGGTATGTTCGGATTTTGGGAAACAGGCAAGATACATCCTGCTGCTTTTATCTTATTACCCACAACAATCATTGCACCATCGTGCAAAGGACTGTTTTTGAAAAAGATATTCTCAATCAACCTCGATGAGACATCGGCATTAATAATCTCTCCGGTTTGCTCAAACAGCCCGAGTTGCATATCACCCTGATAAACCAGAAGAGCACCGGTTTTGTTGCGTGACATATTCATACATGCCAGCACAATAGCCAAAACGTGGGTATAATCATCTTTTTGATGATTTTGAGGAGCAATAAATTTTGCAATAAATTTCCAACCCTTCTTTGAGCCTAACGACATAAGGAAACGCCGAATTTCATCTTGAAACAGAATCGCAAGCAAAATAAGTCCTATACTCACAAATTGGTCTAAAATAGAACCTAACAGAACCATATTGAATACTTGCGACACCAGCACCCAAATTACTATAAACACAACTACTCCCAAAAACAGTGGACGCATACCGGATATTCGTACCAACTTAAACAGGTAGTACAACAATGATGCAACCAATAGAATGTCTATGAAATCTTTTAAGCCAAAATGTTCAAACATAAAACCGAAAAATATTATTTAAGTTTAGAAACTGCTATTTTGTATCTTGCAATTAATAATCAAACTCTCTCAATTTAGAGACAATCTTCACACACTCTAATGCCTGTTTCACATCGTGCACACGAAGGATATCGGCACCATTCAATAACGAATATGTATTCAGAACTGATGTTCCGTTCAGGCTTTCAAGCGGAGTAGAATCCAAGAGCTTGTAAATCATAGACTTTCTGGATATACCTACCAATAACGGAAAGTCGAAATTGTCAAAGTGTCTTAAATTTGCCATCAATTCGTAATTTTGCGATACGGTTTTGCTGAATCCGAATCCGGGGTCTAAAATTATATCTTTCACTCCCAGACTATTCAGTCGGGCTGTTTTTTCGGAAAAATAGTACAACACCTCTTCGATAAAGTTATCATAATCTGTATGTTGTTGCATGGTTTGCGGTGTACCAATCATGTGCATAAGAATGTATGGCACTTGTAGTTTGGCGACAGTTTCGAACATCTTTTCATCGATTTGTCCGCCCGAAATATCGTTAATAATATTTACTCCATACTTTTCTACCGCACATTTTGCAACTTCCGAGTAAAATGTATCAACAGATAGAACAGCATCGGGAAACTCTTTTCTGATAAGAGTCAATGCCGGTTCCAACCTTTCCAACTCCTCTTTATCTGTTAACAATTGCGATGTTAGTGTTGTCGATTGTCCGCCTATATCTATTAGGTGTCCGCCTTCGTTTAATATCTGTTCAACTCGTTCGACAATCTCTTTTTCTGTCTGTTTTCTACTTCCCGAGTAGAAAGAATCGGGTGTAACATTAAGAATTCCCATCACCCAAGGTGTGGAAAAATCGAATAGTTCGCCGTTTATATTAATTGCTTTATTCATAACTGTTTACAATCGGCTAAGATAAAAAATTTTAAACTCTTTATAAAACAGAATTTGGATTTTTATTCGGATAATCTATTGTATAGTGCAAACCTCGACTCTCTTTTCTAGCCATAGCTTGCTTTATCACCATATAGCTGACTTTTATAATATTACGCAATTCACAAATCTCACGAAAAACCTCCGAACGTTGAAAAAGATTCTCCGTTTCACGATATAAAATATTTAATCTGTCCAAAGCACGTTGCAAACGCAAATCGGAACGAACAATGCCCACATAAGAAGACATTATTTGTCCGACCTCTTTATAACTCTGCGTTACAAGAATCATCTCTTCGGTAGATGTTGTACCTTCGGCATTCCATTCAGGTATATTTTCTTGAAACGGATATTTTTTGAAAACAGGAATCACATTTTTTGCTGCAGAATCGGCAAAAACCACTGCTTCTATCAATGAATTGGATGCCAGCCTATTAGCTCCATGCAACCCTGTGCAGGCACACTCGCCGTTTGCATAGAGTCGGGCAATACTGGTTTTGCCGTGTATATCAACCGCGATGCCTCCGCACAAATAGTGTGCCGCAGGCGATACCGGTATCATCTGCTTGGTGATATCAATTCCGTATGATAAACATTTTTCATATATACCCGGATACTCCTTTTTCGTCATCTCTGCATCCTTGTGTGTAACATCCAAATATACATGATCATCACCACGAGCCTTCATCTCGAAGTCGATAGCACGAGCCACAATATCTCGTGGTGCAAGCGACAGTCTCTCATCATATTTGTGCATAAATTCTTCGCCATCCCTTGTTTTCAAAACTCCACCATATCCCCGTATAGCTTCGGTAATAAGAAACGACGGTCTTGCTCCGGGATGATAGAGTGCTGTCGGGTGAAATTGCACAAACTCCATCCCCTTTATCGCTCCTTTTGCACGGGCAACCATGGCTATACCGTCGCCTGTGGCAACTAACGGGTTGGTCGTGTTTTGATATATACACCCGATTCCTCCGGTTGCCATCATGGTAACACGCGAAAGAAAAGTATCTATTTTATTTGTTGCTAAATTAAGAATATAGGCTCCGTAACACTCAATATCGCTTGTGTTGCTTGTAACTATCTGTCCTAAATGATGTTGTGTAAGTATCTCTATTGTAAAGTGATTGTCAAACACTTCAATATTGGGATGATTGCGTACGGCATCAATCAAACTCACTTGAATTTCGGCACCCGTACTGTCTTTATAATGCAAAATTCTAAACTCGGAATGACCTCCCTCTTTATGCAGGTCGAAATTGCCTTTTTCGTCTTTATCGAAATCTACGCCCCAACCTATCAATTCTCTAATTTGTGCCGGAGCCTCTTTCACAACCTTTTCAACAACCCCCTTATCACACAATCCGGCACCAGCATCTAAGGTATCTGCTATGTGTTTCTCAAAATTATCCCACGGATTAGTTACAGACGCGATACCGCCTTGCGCGTAGTATGTGTTCGCATCCTCAAGTGTAGTTTTAGCAACTATACACACTTTGCCATATTCAGCTACTTTTAAAGCAAAACTCATTCCGGCAATACCGGAACCGATAACTAAAAAGTCATATTTATGTATCATTTTCTTACTCTTATGTGGTTACAAAATTACTCAATAAAGTTAAATAATTGCATATTATTTGATTTTTAGTTCAATAATATTTACTTTGTATATCATTAATTTTTGAATTTTTGCAATCACAGTTTTACCTAATTAATATTTTTTTGAGATGAAAAAGTTATTTGTCATATTTTTTGCATCTGTTTTATCCTCCCTTTTGATATTTGCCAATCAAGAGCTCCCGCAGCAAGATAATACAGTTAGATTGCACGGTCGTATTTTGGCAGCCGATACTCAAAGACCTTTAAGTAATGCCAGCATAATGCTGTATGGCTCAAATATCTCAAGTGTAAGTAATCAGGACGGATATTTTTCTATTCTGATACCCTCGTCTGCCGAAAAATCACATCTTATTGTTCGTTTTTTAGGTTACGAGAATCGTGAAGTTTCCATAGAATCGCTAAAAGGGCAAACCGATAATAGAATTTTTATGACTCCTGCATCCTTTGAATTAGGCGAATTGCAGGTTGTCTCAGGTGACGGCAGTCATTATTTTCGCAGTGCTTTACATAAAATATATACCAATTACCCGACACAACCCAATATGATGGTAGCGTTTTATAGAGAGTCGATAAAAAAAGGAAATAACTACATTTCGTTAGTAGAAACTGTTTTAGATGTTTATAAAGCATCTTATAGTGCTTTAGAAGGAGATCAGGCTAAAATATATATAGGCAGGAAAGCAAGTGATGCATCGCCTCGCGACACGGTACTTATGAAGTTTCAAGGTGGAATAAGCTCTTCTCTGCTAATTGATGTTGCAAAAAATCCTTATGAATTATTTGGTAATGACGGCGAAGATTACAATTTCCATATTGAAGGTATTGTCCATATTAATAATAAACCGCATTACGCCATTTCTTTTTCGCCAAAAAGTTATATAGAAGATATTTTATTTCGCGGAACGGCTTTTATTGATACCAAATCACATGCTTTTTCAAAAATAGATTTTCAAATGAATGTTGAAAACAGAAAAGATGCAGCCAATATTTTTATCCGTAAAAAACCAAATAAGATGAGAGTCGTAGTAGATAAAGCCACATACTCAGTGGATTATATTGAAAAAGAGGGAAAATGGTATTTCAATCATAGCAGTACGGACATCTCTTTTAAAGTGAGATGGACAAACAGATTTTTCGGACTATTTACTACCACCTACAGCATCAACTCCGAAATAGCTATAACAGATATTTATAATAAGGATGTCAATAAATTCCCTCGTAAAGAACGAGTTCAATCAACCGATGTTATAGCAGAAAAAATTGGGAATTTTCAAGACCCTGATTTTTGGGAAAATTATAACGTGATAGAACCCGAAATAGCAATTACACAAGCAATAAAAAAACTGAGTGATAAACTTCAACGACGAAAGTAATGATGCACCTCTTTCGAGTATAAACAATGCAAATTATGAATTGCATCATTTTGAAAATGTAATAACGAGCCGTTATAAAAGAAATTCATTATCTTTGTGTATGCCATTCATAAAAGAGTGGCTTTTACTTGAAGTATCATTCATATTTTGCAGAACACACATTATTTGTATGGAAATAATTAATTTATCAGCAGAGAATTCATTAATAAGTGACTACCTACGCGAAGTTAGAGATATTAATATTCAAAACGACAGTTTACGCTTCAGGCGAAATTTAGAGAGATTTGGTGAAATCATGGCTTACGAAATCAGCAAAAGACTTTCGTATAAAAAGATTGAAATCACAACACCATTGTGCAAAACATCGGCAAATGTTTGTGAAACCGATGTTGTAATAGCGGCAATTTTACGAGCCGGACTACCATTCCACCAAGGAATGCTTAACTATTTCGATGGAGCTGAAAATGCTTTTATTTCCGCTTACCGCAAATATAAAGAGATAGAGCATAAATCGTTTGACATTCATATAGAGTACATTGCGTCGCCCTGCCTCGACGGTAAAACTCTTATTCTTACCGACCCTATGCTTGCTACCGGTGCCAGTATGGATCTATCTTACAAAGCTTTGCTAACCAAAGGAACACCGGCTCAAATACACATTGCAACAATTATTGCAAGCCAGCAAGCTGTTGATTATTGCAAAACAAATTTCCCAAAAGCAGAAACTACCATTTGGGCAGCAGCAATAGACCCTGAATTGAACGAAGCATCATACATTGTCCCCGGTATGGGCGATGCCGGAGATTTGGCATTCGGTAAAAAAGTATAATCAACTGACAAGAGATATAAAATTGGAACTCACAGATTTATCAATAATAAATTATAAAAACTTAGAACAGGTAGAAATATCTTTATCGCCAAAAATAAACTGTTTTATCGGCGACAACGGAATGGGAAAAACCAATCTGCTTGATGCCGTCTATTACCTGTCTTTCTGCAAAAGCCATACAAATCCTGTTGACTCGCAAATTATCAGGCATGATACCGATATGTGTATGATAAAAGGCAAATACAACTTCGAAGACACTGTAGAAGAGATATTTTGCGGTTTGAAGAGAAGACAAAAAAAACAGTTCAAAAGAAACAAAAAAGATTACGAACGGCTTGTTGACCATATCGGTTTCATTCCGCTTGTGATGATTTCGCCTGCCGATATTAATTTGATAAACGGCACGAGCGAAGAGAGACGCAGATTTATGGATATGGCTATTTCTCAGTTCGATAAAGAATATCTATATTCGCTTGTCAGATACAATAAGGCATTGCAACAACGAAATGCATTGATTAAAATGAATGAACAAATCGACGCAACTTTGCTCGAATTATGGGAAAGCCAAATGGCAGAAAATGCCGAGTTTGTTCATAAAAAACGATGTGAGTTTATCGAAAATTTCACTCCTATTTTCGAAAATTACTACTCTGTAATAAGTAAAAGTAAAGAGAGAGTTTCCTTCAAATATATCTCTCATCTATTTGACGGAGATTTGCATAAAATGTTGCTCAACAATCGCCAACGCGACATTGCTATCGGTCACACAACCAGCGGCATACACAGAGATGAGTTGGAAATGCTACTCAACGATTACCCCATAAAAAAAGTCGGCTCACAAGGACAGTGCAAAACTTATTTTGTATCGATGAAGTTTGCCCAATTTAATTATCTGCTGAAACAAGACAAGCAAACACCCATTTTACTGTTGGATGATATTTTTGACAGATTGGATTCCGAACGAGTTGAAGAAATTGTAAAATTGGTATCGGGAGAAGAATTCGGACAGATATTTATTTCAGACACAAATCGTGAGTCGTTAGACAAAATTTTAAGTCGCATTGACAATAATCATCACATATACAACGTGAAAAATGGAGAAATAACACTCCTTAACGGATAGATAGTCGAAACTACTTACAAACAGTATGAAAAAAAAAGATGCAATATCGCTAAAAGAAGCTATGTTCAATTTCTTTGAAGAAAATGAAACCCTAAAAATCGGATTAGCCGAGCGTAAAACGATAAACGCATGGAATGAATTATTTGGTGAAGGCGTGGCGCATTACACTAAAAAAATATACCTTCAAAAGAACATTCTATACGTGCATCTGTCATCATCTGTTTTACGTGCAGAACTCCTGATGAGCAAGCAAAATCTGATTGACAAATTGAATGAAACGGCAGGTATGGAAGTCGTAAAAGATATTGTTCTTAGATAAAAAGAACGATTTACAAACGAATCTTTTTTTAAAAATCAACCTATATCACAACAAATATCTTATGTAATAGTGAAATAAATGCAAAAAAACACAATTTCAACCCTTTGTATTATTATAAATCCAACAAAAAAAGCTATTTTTGCGTGCAATAAAATTTAAACATTCGATATTATGTCATTTATTGCAGATAAAATAATAATGGAAGGGTTGACTTTCGACGATCTACTGTTAGTCCCCGCCTATTCTGAAGTCCTACCAAGAGAAGTTTCTCTACAAACAAAATTCTCAAGAAACATCACGCTCAACATACCAATGGTATCTGCCGCGATGGATACGGTTACCGAAGCCACTATGGCAATAGCCATTGCACGCGAGGGCGGTATTGGCGTTGTTCACAAAAATATGACAATTGAAGAACAAGCCAAACAGATTAGCGCCGTGAAACGAGCTGAAAACGGAATGATTATCAACCCTATAAGCACTAATCCGGACAAAACCGTTGCCGATGCTCTACAAATAATGAAAGAATTTAAAATCGGCGGTATTCCTGTTGTAAATAAAGATGGAAAGTTGGTTGGTATTGTTACCAATCGCGATTTACGTTTCGAAAAAGAGATGGATAAAAAAATCTCTGAGGTAATGACAAAAGAGAACTTGGTTAGCGCCAAACCGGGAACAGACTTAGAAGCTGCAGCAGAGATTCTTCAACAATACAAAATAGAAAAGCTGCCGGTTGTAGATGTTGACGGAAAACTTGTCGGACTTGTTACATACAAAGATATTACCAAAGCTAAAGATAAGCCTAATGCTTGTAAAGACGACAGAGGAAGGCTACGTGTTGCTGCAGGAATCGGTGTTACCTACGACTCGATAGAAAGAGCCTCCGCACTTGTAGAAGCCGGCGTTGATGCTTTAGTGATAGATACGGCTCACGGTCATTCTAAAGGAGTTGCCGATATGCTTAAAGTTATCAAAAAGACATTCCCCCAAATTGATGTTGTTGTAGGTAATATTGCTACCGGAGAGGCTGCTAAGTTTTTAGTAAATGCCGGGGCAGACGCAGTAAAAGTTGGAATCGGTCCGGGCTCTATCTGCACAACTCGTGTAATAGCGGGAGTTGGTGTACCACAACTATCAGCCATTTACGATGTGGCAAAAGCCCTAAAAGGAACGGGAATTCCACTTATAGCTGATGGAGGATTACGTTATTCAGGAGATATTGTAAAAGCATTGGCTGCAGGCGGTTCATCGGTAATGATGGGTTCGCTGCTTGCCGGAACAGAAGAGTCTCCGGGCGAAACAGTAATATTCAACGGACGTAAATTCAAAACATATCGTGGCATGGGTTCACTTTCAGCTATGCAAAAAGGCTCAAAAGACCGCTATTTCCAAGATGTGGAAGACGATATAAAAAAATTGGTACCCGAAGGCATCGAAGCTCGTGTACCGTTTAAAGGTTCTCTGCAAGAAGTTATCTATCAGATGGTTGGCGGACTACGTGCCGGAATGGGTTATTGCGGTGCCACAAACATTGATAAACTGCATGAAGCCAAATTTACACGTATCACGGCTGCCGGATATGCCGAAAGTCATCCACACGGAGTTATGATTACTCGCGAAGCACCAAACTATAGTCGCGGAAGTGAATAACGTTTTTCGGAATTGATACAATTTTCAAAAGATAAACACTAAACATTCTGTTTTACAAATAGTAATTTTTTTAAATAATATGAAAACTAAAATTAATTTATTTTTATTGCTCATTTTGTGCTTTCAAATATCATACGCGCAAAAAAACAATCCGGTTGTAATAACCATCAATAATAAACCGATTACTCAGACAGAGTTTGAATATACTTTTAAAAAGAACAATTCGGAGAATGCAATAGATAAAAAAACTCTCGACGAATATATTGATATGTTTGTTGATTACAAACTTAAAGTTGAGGAAGCCAAAGCTTTGGGGCTTGACACAATAAAATCTTTCGTTACCGAATACAGCTCTTATAAGAGCCAATTGGCACAACCATATCTTGAAAATGATGATGTAAAAACAGAACTTGCTCGTGAAGCTTACGAACGTAAAAAAACAGAGACGGAAGTGAGTCATATTCTACTGGCACTCCCACGTCAGTATTGTCCAAAAGATACAGTGGAAGTTTATAACAAAATAATGGAAATTCGTGATAAGATTGTAAACGGAGGTGAAGACTTTAACGCTATGGCGGCAATGTATTCTGAAGATCCGTCTGTGAAAGGAACTAGAAATCCTGAAACTGCAGGATATATAGGTTGGGCTACCGCACTAAGAATGGTTGACGACTTCGAACACGGAATGTATGCCACTAAAACCGGAGAAGTAAGCTATCCTGTAAGATCGCGATTCGGTTATCATCTGATAAAAGTACACAATAGAAGACCATCACAAGGCGATGTGAAAGTTGCGCATATTATGTTTGGTACAACTCCAACAATGAGTGAAGCTCAAAAAGACAGCATTAAAAACATAGCTGATGATGTTTTTAAACAACTAAAAGCAGGAGCAGACTTTACTGAACTAACAAAACAGTATTCTACCGATATAAATACAAAAAATAACGGCGGAGAGTTATCTTGGTTTACAAGTGGGCAATATCCTAAACCATTCGAAGAAACCGCATTCGGGTTGCAAAATAAAGGAGATTATTCAGAGCCGATAAACTCAAATTTTGGCTACCATATCATTAAGTTAATCGACAAAAGAGATATGCTAAGTTTTGAAGACAGCAAAGAGAGCTTATTTGCTGCTTTTGCCCGTGGATTTAGAATGAGAGAGACCAGAAATGGGGAAGTAGAGAGAATAAAAAAACTGGTAAACTTCACAGAAAATGCTGAAGCATACAAACAAATGGCAGCTATAGCTGATTCTCTTTTTGCGGGAGATCCCAAATTCCAAGAATACTATCCCAATAAAGAAGAAATTCTGTTTTCTATTAATGATAAAGAGTATAAAGTTGCCGATTTCTTCGAATATTTGAAACTTGATAAATATCCGATGACATCTCTATCAACAGAAGATTTGTCAGACAAATACAACAAATATCTGTTGAATCTACTGAAAGAGGGAGAGATGCAGTCTTTAGCCGAAAACAATTCCGAATTTAAAAATCTTTCGCAAGAGTATTACGATGGTATTTTGCTTTTCGAATTGATGAATAGAGAGGTTTGGAACAGAGCACAAAACGATAACGTTGGTTTGGAAAACTATTTCGCCAAAAACCAGAAAAAATACAAATGGAACCAGCCCAAATTTGTAGGTGCTGTAATTTTGGCTGCAAATACACAAATAAAAGACAGAGTGGAAGAACTCACAAATTTACCGACAGATAGTCTTTACACAAGATTGGAAGAGTTACAGAAAGAGGATGCGACTTTCAAAATTAAGATAGAAAAAGGCTCTTGGGCTAAAGGAGAGAACAATTTTGTAGATTTTAAAGCTTTCAACGGAGACATATACCCCGCAACCGAAAACTCATTCCCGCACTATTTTGTAGTAGGTGAAATTCAATCTCAACCAAAACTTGACGACATACGCGGAGAGGTGATGAACGATTATCAAAACTATCTCGAACAAACTATGATGCAAAGACTTCGCAAAAAATTCCCTGTAAAAATCAATAAGTCTGCAATAAAACATTTGAAATAGAATTAAGTATATCGTTATAAGAGATAATATGAGCCTGTCTCAAAGCAAATATTTCAATAAAAAAGACAACAAGGTGCTTCAGAAGTATCCAAATGAAAGGTGATGATATTGAGGGAGAATGAGCGTACAGATTAGTGCGTGATTGAGACCGAATATCGAAAGCAATGCAGTTGTTGGGTGCTTATGAGATGTCGCCTTTATTTGCTAATTCGACCAATAAAATTTGACTTTACACACTTTGGGGGATAATACCCAGTATCCTCGAAACACGTATCCCAAAACACCAAAAAATAACAAAAAAAACAGTCGGCAACTCTGCTACCGACTGTTTTTTTACGCTCTGTTTTATCTGTTAAGAAATGAATCAATATTCATCTTCGTTGAAGAAAAAATCCTCTTTTGTAGGATAATCGGGCCAAATATCCTCAATAGTTTCAAAGATTTCAGAGTCGTCTTCAATTTCTTGTAAATTCTCGATTACCTCAAGCGGTGCTCCCGAGCGTTGCGCATAATCAATCAATTCATCTTTTGTTGCGGGCCACGGAGCATCTTCTAATTTCGAAGCCAATTCAAGTGTCCAATACATTATATTAAATCGGTTTTGGGGTTAATAATCGTCCTATATTAAATTTCCCGCAAATGTATAAAAATTTTTTATATATTCTACTTTTCCCAATATAATTCTTGTGATGTCTTGTTACTTTCGTATCGGGCAAGAATAAAGAAGTAGTCCGACAGACGATTGATAAAGGCAAGAACAACCTCATTTACAGGGTAATTTTCGGCTACTCTGTAGGTTAATCTCTCTACCCTTCGAGTAACGGTTCGGCAAATATGGGCACGCGATGCCGCTTCGTTTCCTCCCGGAAGTACAAACTTGTTGATTTTCGGCAAAAGAGCATCAATTCTGTCTATTTCGTGCTCAATTCGCTCTACATCGGCTTCGGATACTGTTTCGAAACTGTTTGCTCCCTCTTTTTCCGTTTCGTATGCCAGATATGCACCAATATTGAACAGACGGTGTTGGATAAAAAGCAAAAAGTTGCTTGTATCTTCGTCATTAATTTCACAATTAAGCCATCCTATATAACTGTTTAACTCATCTACCGAGCCGTATGATTCAAGACGAATATGTGTTTTACTGACTCTTGTTCCTCCAACCAATGACGTTTTGCCTTTGTCGCCACCTCTTGTGTAAATTATACTTTTTCCCATGATTTCTTTATTTATGTATTAAATTAAATAGTGTGATTTTAAAAAATTTTCTTTCAAGACAACTATACCGATATCTTTCATATCAAAAGTAAATTGAACTCTGTTATCTTTGACTACTTTTTTCCAAAAATGTTTACCTTCTGACGAATTTATTCCGGATAAAAGCCAAAAGGAATTTTTTTCGCTTATTGAAAGCAGTAAATCTATATCTGTTTCTCCATTTATTGAGTAAATAAAAATAGCATCGTATATATTTTTACTGTCTGCATCTTCTAATCTGTGAATTATTATCTCTTTTCTCGAATGAGAGATATGCAACGAATTTATGTTGTTTTCAGGATTTATTTCGAGAGCTTTGTTTGGTTTAAAATATTGTACAAGTCTATACGACAGATGATGCAACCTCTCGTCATAAGGCTTTCTATTTGCTTCCGGCAACAGTTTTTTTATGTCGGAAAAGGCATAATACTCATAATCGGAATAGATAATTTTAGTTATAAATTCAAATGCAAATGGCGAATGTATTCCATGCCCTTTTGCCCGCATTTTACGTCGTATGAAGTCTAATAGCATTATATTATTTTTTGTTTATTTGATTTTGCTGTTGGCTATTAGCTTTTAGCCATTGGCTTCCGATATTAATAATCTGACTTTTCGTTTAAAACACTACAATTCGGAAGTAGTTGTTACTCAAAACCGTGAACTTATGGCTACAAATAAACTCCTCTCCGTCTTTGGGAGTATGCGGTGTCTCATAAGTACCCAACTGCTGCGTTACTTTCGATATTCGCCCTCAATTTCAGCGTCTTGCATTTGGACATTTTTGAAACACTTTCTTGTTTTCTTTTATTAAAATATTTGTTTTGAGATACCCTCAGTTGCGAAAGAGGTGTAATTTTAATAATAAACCCAAAGCACGAAACATGGCATCACTAATCACCAAAACCTTGTTTACTCGTTTACTGAAACTGTGTCAACTATAAATCAATGAACTTGATAAATAAGTACCACCGCATAAGCCGAAATACCCTCTCCGCGACCGACAAATCCCATTTTTTCGGAAGTTGTAGCTTTTATGGAAATATCATCCTCTTTTATTTCCATCACCTCAGAAAGAATTTTTTGCATGTCAGCGATATGCGGATTCATTTTGGGAGCTTCGGCGCAGATTGTAGCATCGATATTGCCAATTTCATAATATTTTTCACGAAGCAGCTCTACAGTTTTTCGCAACAAGATTTTACTGTCGATATTGGAGTATTCTTGACTGCTATCCGGAAAATGATAACCAATATCGCGCAAATTGGCAGCACCAAGCATAGCATCACAGATAGCGTGAATCAACACGTCGGCATCAGAGTACCCTTGAAGACCTTTTTCATGGTCAATTCTCACTCCTCCCATCCAAAGCTCTCTTCCCGTCTCTAAACGGTGCATATCGTATCCAAATCCCACTCTAAATTTCATATTCTATTGTTTCAAATATAATTTGGTTTGAGACATTGAATGAGATTGGGATATATGCAAGTTATATCCTCAATCTCATTCATAAAAAATATTATTTATATAACCTAAATATCTTTAGTTGAAAAGTTGTTTGATTCCGTCCATATCAAATCCGAGCGACAGACGTAAAGTTTGGTCTAATGGATTTGATTGAGCTGTTGAAATCAGATAAGCAGCATCTAATTGGAATGCACTCATTCTAAAGCCTGCTCCTATTGAAAAGAATTTTCTGTTTCCTTTGTATTCATTTTCGTTGAAATATCCTGCACGTACCGAGAATTGATTGTTATAGGTATATTCGGCTCCTAACGACCACATTACTTCCTGCATCTCTTCTTTAAAACCGCCGGGGGCATCGCCAAACGATTTGAATACACCGGCAACAGAAGAGATATTTTTATAAGCATCCAAACGAGCTGTCCACTCTTCTTCAGTCTCTCCTTCTTTTTTAATCGGAGGTGTCGGTACCAACAATTTATTAATATCAAAACTAACCGAAATTGTATTTTTTTCATCTATAGGGTAGCCTAATGATGCACCGAGTCTCATATTTGCCGGCAAAAACATATTGGTATTACCTCCGTCGTAAGATATTTTTGTACCGATATTTGAGATGTTGAAACCTAATCCAAGCAGAGCTTCATTTCCTCCTAAATTAACATAGCTCTCGTTATATCCGGCTACGTCTGCAGCAAATGCACTGCCGGGTGCGGCTCCGTCGTCCTGACCGTATGAATAGTCTGCATGAATGTAGCGAAGAGTAACACCTCCGGAAAAAGTTTCAGTCAATCGTCTTGAATAAGCAATATCTATTGCCATCTCGTTTGGTGATACACTTTGCCAGAAGTCTCCGTTAAGGTCGGTCAAATCGATATTACCAAGCGAGAAGTAACGCAATGAAGCACTCAAAGCATTTAGATTTTCGCCTCCGAATTTCCAGAACCCGGCAACATAAACCAAGTCAATATCGTTTACCAATTTGGCTAACCATGGCGTGTATGAAAGAGAAAAACCTGCATTGCTGTTTACAAAAGGATATTTTGCCGCATTCCAGTGCTGTGAATATACATCGGGCATAGTTGCCACTCCTATATCTCCCATACCTCCGCCACGAGCATCAGGCGAAATCTGTAACGACGGTACTGCTACATGAATCGCATTCGCGACATTAGTCTGATTATCTTTTTGCGATTTTACTAGCTGACTTACTGACAAAAGTATGATAACTACAGCTAATTGAATGATTGATTTTAAATTCATTGTGATATTAATTTTTGTGTTATATTCAAAATAGTTTTTCCTTTTTATTTAAAAGGTTTTTATTGTTTTGTGATAATTAGTTTTTTGCCTTTAGCATTTTCAAAAATTCCGTTGGCACTTGTAACAGATGCACGAACAAGATATATTCCCGGTTGTAATCTTGAGCCTTCTCGACTCAATAAGTTCCATTCGTATTCAATCTCTTTGACGTTGTTACCCGATGCACTCTTTTCTTGGTGCGACCATACTAATGTACCTGCCATATTATAAACGTTGAAGGTAACCGTTAGTTCAGAACCGGGAAGATTGGTTGTTAGTACAAATCGTGTCAAATCTTTAGCCGGATTTCCGTATATAAAGAATTCGTTTATTATTGGTTGGAATTCATCGGTAACCACAAATTCTACTTCTTTGGTCGACGAGTTATTGCTAACATCCCACACACGGAATGTTAGTTTATACTTTCCGTTTTCCAATTCGGGGATAAGGAAACTGATTAATCCTGATTTTGCTGAATTTGCAATGTTTTGAAAATTACCTGTTACGTTATATGTTTTAAGATAGTTTTTTGAAATTCCCTCTATCGTTATCGTAATTTCATGACCATGCCAACCCGAAAGATTTATTCCTGTATCGTCAGAAACTTCTGCTATCAACATTGGAGTATTGTTGGTTTTATCTCCCGAAACAAAGTTTTCGTTATTCAAATACAATTTTGTAATTTCGGGCGGTGTTACATCGTTCGTTGCATTAGGATCGGTTCCGTATATTTTATAGTTTGAGAAATAGCCGTGTGCTGTTTTTTCTCCTTCGGGTTGATAAGCGTAAAAACTCATCTTTCCGTAATCTTCCATCGAGTACAAAATATCTTTAGGAACTACAAAAGTATAATCAAACTCTCCGTTTTTTACTTCTGCCATACCGTTGTAAATTGTATTTGTATAGTCAAGATATGTAAAAGGCAAACCGGCATTGGCATTATCGCGTGTAGTTAATTGTTGTCTCGAATCGAATATTTTAGAGTCGATATAACCATTAAAGTCGCTATCGATACTTCCATCTCGATATGCAATTTTTCCTTTAATACGAACAGTAGACAAAGCATTAAACACAATCGGTGAGCCGTTTAATTCATCTCCTTCAATACTATTTATCTCGGTAACTTCTACTTTAGGATATTCATCAGGATAAGATAATCTCATTGCTGGGTCTCCCAACAGCATGAAGTTTAACTTATTAGAGTCGTGCGATAAAGATGCCTCTCTTTTTGCCAACTTCATAATATCACCTAAACGGAGAGGTTTTCCATTCTCTTTAGAGAAAATATTATTAAAAAGCCCGGTTGCCAAAAGCATATTACTGCTTGCATATACCAATCGTACGGTTGAGAATAATCCAATGGCTCCACCTCTCGGATTTATCAAAGCCATCTCTCCTCCCGACATATCTTCACCGTCAAAACGACTAAAATCGCAGGTAGCTGTAATCCAGACAGGCAGTCTTTTATTGGTCATATTTTCAATATCGGGATACTTCAATATATATTCGTGAGACCAGTCTCTTGTAGAGCCGTGTCCCATATAGTTCAATACAAGTTGTCCTTTTTCTATCGACTCGAAAAGTTTTTTCTGTGCATCGGGATAACGTCCGCCTTCTCCGGTTTCAACTCGCTCAAAAGCATCCATATAGAGCTTATTTACAACAAATTGAGGTTTGTCTTTATTAACACCTTCTGCCAACTTATCAGTGTCTGTTACGTGAATCATCTCGCTGTAAGGGGAGTTTCCTGCTGCTATTGCATCGTCAGCCAGGAAAAGCAAATTATTTTTCCAAATACTTTGGTCTTTATCGTTAATGTATTTGTCAATTTTATTTATAATTCCTCGCGCTTCGTCTGCTTTTCTTACCGTAAAACGTCCTATGCCGATATCGAGTTTATCTTTTGCAAGATTTATACCTTCACTATCGTCTAAAAATCCAAAATAGTCGTCAGTAACGTACGAACTTATCTGAGACAGAGATTGAGCAGATTGATATGTAAGAAGAAATGCCGATTTATTTACATTACTCCATTTGCCACTTTCTATAAACCTGTTATCATAAACGCCATCGCCAAACAGTAATAAGTATCTTGGTTTTTGCTCTTCGTTTTCAGCTCTATCATAAAACATTTTCAAAAAGCGTCTGTAGGCTGTAGCATCGGGTTTGCCTGAAGAGAACTCGTTGTATATTTTTTCTGGATTTACAACAATAGATGTAAGTCCGGAATCGTCGAAGTGAATTTGTGCCAATTGATTTGCAAAGTGTTCAAATGATGGTTGTACAATAATAACCATATCTGCTCTCGCCAAAGCGTGAAGGTCTTGGTTATCGATTTTTCCAATTATTTCGGGTGTAGGTATTTGCTTTGTTAAATCGACAATAGCAAACTCTTCCAAAACTTTTGAGTTGTAGATAAATTGTGCGCTTCCTCCCGATTGTACAACTTCAATATTTTGAGGATTTAATTCGTTGGTAACATTAAAAACAAGTTGTCCGGGATTTGTATTGAGTATTTTATATTGTGTAGGAACATTTATAGATGATATATTTCTAAAAAAAGTGACACCTTCGTATGCCTGAAGTTGTCTTTTATACTGCAAAGTTATATAGTTCAGATATGTATTATCTATGTTTACTCCGCTATAATTTACATTAACAGTATTTTGTTCACTAACCGTTCCGCTCCAAACACCGGACAATGTGAGTTCCATAGCCGCAGCATAACGATTAATCGTCGGTGGCATATCTCCAGATAAAGTTTGTACACCATTTATTAATACGTTTAGAGGTGTTTCCGATTTAGCTTTCGAAATAAAATTGATAGTGGCAGTCTTTCCTTCCAAAATGCCGGGTGTATTAAATATGAAGTTTTGACTGTTTGATATTCTGAAAGATTCACCATAAAATTCGCGTCCGGATTCAATCAGATTTTTTTCATCTTTTTCGTGAATAGTATAATCGTCAAACCAATCCAATGTTTGATGATATTCGGTAGCATTAGCTGTTGATGTTTCTATTTTTTTTCCGTCACTTCCTTCTGTTACGAAAAAAAATGCATCGGTAGAATAGGGATTATTTTCGTGGACGAATTTTCCATCGGATTTTTCGTAAATCCATTTCACCATTCCTTGAGCATAAAAAATAATATAATCACCACTGCCAAATACATCATCTCCTCCTTTTTCCATCCAAATTGGCAATTCGGGCAGATCATCGACATACGGTTTTGAGAAATCGGAGTCTAACAAATTTCCACCATATCCGTAAATTTTTACTTTCGAGGGGTCGGAAAGTCCCATCTTTTTTAAATCTTCGTAAGAGAGTTTGTAAAAACTTTTCCGGTTCGTTTTTATTTTGTACCAATTTCCGGTTGACAATACGGAATTGGCTGCATATCGTGCCCCGTCATTCTCTACTTTTTGTGAAAACAGATTTCCGGCAAAAAAGGAAAAAATGAAGATTATAAATATTTTTATATATGAAGTTCTCATTATTAATAACGTTTACTTTATTTTTAAGTCGAGTAATTTTTGTTGGTTTAAATATCCTTGCAAATGGTCGTTTATCTGTACGCGTCCTACACCTGCGGGAGTGCCTGTAAAAATCAAGTCTCCGATTTTTAAGGTAAAGAAACGACTAATGTAAGATATTATTTTAGAAAAAGAGTAAATCATATTTTGACTGTTGCCTCTCTGTACCATTTTTTCATTTATCAAAAGATGAAAATCAATATTGTTCAAATCACCGACTCTGTTTATATTAATAAATTCGCCAATGGCTGCCGAGTTATCAAAACTTTTAGCTATTTCCCAAGGTAAGCCCAACTCTTTCTGCTTACGCTGTATATCTCTTGCCGTAAAGTCAATGCCTATGGTAATTTCTTCAAAATAGCGATGAGCAAATTTTTCTGAAATATTCTTACCTAATCTGTTTATTTTTATAACCAATTCTGTTTCATAATGGATTTCTTCCGAAAAGTACGGTAAAAAAAACGGCTTGCCATCTTTTAACAAAGCAGTGTCGGGTTTCATAAAAACAACAGGTTCACTACTTTCAAACGTTCTTTTCATTTCTTTATTGTGTGAATCGTAGTTTAGCCCGATAGCAAATATTTTCATCTGATTATTATTTTTTGAGGTTAGAAAATCCTATGGGTTGGCTTTTTTGTAGTGCAACCTATTGTACATTACTGCAAGATGTGCATAAAGCGAAGTGTTTTGCAGGACTACATTATCAGGAACTCTGATGCGGAAAGGTGTAAAATTCCAAATTGCCTTTATATCTCCGGCAATCATCTTTTCTGCCACTTGCTGAGCATGTTCGGAAGGAACGGTTAAGATTCCTATTTCGGCTTGCAAGGTTTTGTTTATTTCGCAAAAAGCATCATAGTCGTATATGGGGATACCGTGTATTTCTGTGTTAATAAGAGATGGATTTATGTCGAATCCGGCATAGATTTTCAAACCAAATTGTTCCAGCCCGAAATCGGAAAGCAGAGCAGCTCCCAAACTTCCAACGCCGAACAAAACGGAAGTGTGTTTAGTTTTAAATCCCAAAAAATCTTCCAAAACATTAACTAATTCATTTACATCATATCCAACACGAGTTTTGCCACTTATATTCAGATGAGAAAGGTCTTTAGCTATTTGTGTGGATGTTACGCTAATTACTTTTGATATGTTTGTAGATGAAACATGGCTCTCTCCTTGATTTTTCAACGATTTCAAGTAAGCCAAATACCATGGTAGTCGGCGAAGTGTCGGTTCCGGAACTAATGTGTTGCTACTCATGATTTATTGTTTTTACAAAGATAGTTTTATTGGGCGATAAAATAATTAACTACTTTGTTTCCTATTTATTGTTTTTACAAGAGCATATTACTCATCCATCTCTACTTCGCTATTTATAGGGAACACCTTTGTTTTGGTCTCTTTCTTTATATGTGGCTTCAAATCTTTGTTCACGATTTTTTTGTAATAAGCACTATTGGTATGTGCTGTAAATGCCGACAGATTTTCGTAGCTTTCGTAGATAAATATTTTGGTAAGATTATCTTCCACCAATAAAACGTCAAATACAACACACCCCTCTTCATTATTGAGAGTGTTTTGTTGTAATTCAGAAAGCAAATCAACCACAGTGTCAAAATTACTTTCGTCTATATCTATTTCACTCAAAACAACATACAGTTCGTCAGCCTCTTGCGCTACGATTGTTGATGTGTTGCAGAAAAAAGTCACCAGAAACAGTGAGCAAAAAATAAAATAACAATTTTTCATAAATTCTTAAATAAATGTTTCAATATTGATATAATGTCTGTTTTTAGTTTTTCAATCCGGATACATTTTTTAAAACAGCTTTTACCGAACCGATTTTTAAGTGAGTTTCTATAATTATCGGAATCCGATTTAGGTCGTCGGTCAACGTTGCCCTTATAGCCTCTTTTTGATTGTTAAACGCTTTATCCAAAATTGTTAATGATATATCTATCGTGTTGTAAGTTTTACCGTTATTAGCTTTGGTTTTCGATTTACCCATATAGTTTACGTACATTCTGACAATATCTTTTCCCGATAAAAAATGTATCTCTTTCCTGTCGCCAGCCTTCATGCCCGAATAATCTAAATTTCTTATCAACGGTAGTACCGAAAGATAATCGTACGTACATTCATTGGTAGAAACATAATCGTCAAATTTTCGGGTACCGTTAAAAATTCTTTTTGCCCTAATCTTTATATTGTTTCCACTATAATTGTATGTCTGAACTTCTTGAGAATAGTCTTTTCCCTCGAAAGCATTTTTTATAAAAAGCATGGGTCTGAGATTTGTATCAACATAAGCAGTCAATGTATCATTAACACGATAAACTCTTGCCAATCCGCTTGTATTTAATTGCATACTTATATTATACACATTCTCTCCTCTATAATTTACGGTAGAGGTCTTTAAAAAACCACTACCGGCTTTCGCTTTAATAATGCCGTAGTGATAATATAAGTCGTAACTGATATTTTCACCGTTTTTAAAAGCATTGTTTTTTATTTCGCATTGCGAATAAAGATTGTTTACTATTGCAAAAAGTGATAACAAGAGCCAATATTTTATAGTTGTTTTTTTCATTTTCCTATCTGTTCAGTTAATAATCATTTAGCGCCTACCTCCAATGGTTTGAATAGTTGTTCCGGTTCCTCCGGTTCTTCCCGGGAAAATACCTTGTTGGCTTTGGCGTTGTTGTTCTTTTTCCCTTTCTTTCTCCTCTCTCAAATTACGTTTCTTACGCTCTTGCGGTTTGTTCTTTGTAATATCAAGCGGTTTTTGTTCGGATACAGGTGTAGCCAATAAATCCCACGCCTCTTCATGGTCGGTGTATGCTCTTATCTCGTAAACATGTGGATAATAATAAACTTCTTCCGGCTGTCTGCTGCTGTGATAGTCTCCTGTTGTCCAAACTCCATCTTCATTGTCATCAATAAATAGTCGTGCGTAGATTTTACCCGGATTTATATCAAAAAAGAGAACCTCGTTGTCTTTGACCTTTTTTTTGCGAAAAGGTTTATCCGATTTGTCAAGAAGCTCCACATAAGCCGCCTTTCCGGATGGAATTCCTGAAATCTGAAACATTATATTACCATATTGGTCTAATGATTTTATGGAGAAATCTTGTTGTATTTTATCGTTCCACAGATTATTATAACTCATCACGACTGCCGAATCTATAGCAAACCTGTATTTACCCCCCGGCTCCCATTTGTGTTTGAAAATAAATTTTCGAGGATTAAGTGAATCTGTTTGTAATTGATAATCTATCGGCTGATAAATAGAGTCGATTAATTGAAATAGTGATGCCTGTTTTTTACCAAAGTTATTAACAGGATACTCAAACTCTATATTGATAGGGTCATAAACCTCGTGAGTAAAACTTATGTTATGCTTTATAGATAAAAATTTTGTTTCCGTATCCTCTTTCTCTTTTCGCCCTTTACGTGGATTTCTGTATATTAAATCTATTGTGTCGCTCTTCCAGGAATTGATATTTGTCTCTATATCTGTACTTATATAATCTAATTTTATCTTTATACTATCGTTAGAAATAACGAGCGAATCCATCAACCATAAAGAGATTGTGTCATTTCCAATACTTTTCTCCATCAAATACCATTGCGGATTAGATATTTTCGGTTCAAGCAATGTAAATTGCGACAGCTCGGTTGGCGATGCAAAATAGAATGTTAGTTGTGAGCGATTTTTCCGTTCACTTTTCTGAAAATAGTGACGTTTAAAATCAGATTTGAATGTTTTTAAAAGCAAATCATCCGGCAAAAACTTGGTGAGACTTATGTTTTTAATAGTATCTATTGTTACACTATCAGTAAATATGGTATCAAGCCGTGTTGATGTGATTGCTGACGGAACAATTATAGAGTCAAGAAAAGCAATATCTTCCTGCGGATTATCATATTTATAATCCCTATTCAAGTCGTTTAGTGCAAAAATTTTGTATTTCCCGGGAGCCAAACTTTTTACCGTGAATGCACCTTTCGAATTTGTTCTCGATATTCTTTCGAATGGGATATTGGTAAAAGCGGTATCGCTTAAATTGGTATGCATACCAATATAAATACCACTTACGGGTTCCAAGTTATCGGCTGTGAGAACTTTCCCCGAAACTGACAATGTATCTAATACTTCTCCTGTTGAAAAAGAGATTGAAAAATTTTCTAACGGATTGCCTTCATTGTTGTCCACAATGGCATCGGTAAAATCTATCGTATAGGTTGTGTTTTTCTGTAAGCTATCATTTAACTCCACAACAGCCCTTTTCCCGAAAGATTTTATTGCAGGTTGATTTATTTGAGGTGGTGTTATAATAACTTTCTCGTTTGCTTTCTCAATTTTTATGTTTTCGTCAAACAGTATTTCTATTTTATTGTTTCTAACATTTATCGCGTTAAAATCGGGTGTGATTTTCAATGCTTTAGGTGGAGCTTCGTCATAATCGCCTCCGGTGGGCATGGCTATATTAGCACAAGCATATAAAATAATTAAACTTGTGAATATTAGAAAAATGTATTTTAGGTGTTTCGGGATTTTTTTCATTGAAAATTTTATATGTTATTTTTCAACATGATGCCCGTAAGCATTCTGCCTGAATGAACCGATTGACGACGAGCAGAAAAAAACAGTTTTTTATTGCTAAAGGTACAAAATCGTGTTTTTTCGATATTGTTTTGTAGTATGCCTAATCGCAATAATTCTTGTCTGTTTATCTCTTTCAAATCGATATGTAGCTTATTTGTTACTTGTTTTCGAAAAGAATTGCGAGCGTTAAAAGAAAAACCTTTGTTTAAAAATTCATTTTCAACATCGCTGCCAACTTCGTAATGCTTTAGACTTATTGAAGGACCTATAGCAGCCACAATATTTTCAGGTTTTGTATTGTATAGCGACTGCATTTTCAGAATGGTTTTTTCTACAATTCTTTCTGATGTCCCGCGCCATCCGGCATGAATTGCTGCAATAGCTTGTTGTTGGGAGTCGTATAATAATATAGGAACGCAGTCGGCAGTCGTAACACATAGGAAAACTCCTCGTTCATTAGTTATTGCTGCATCGTAACCATAAATTCTGTCCAATATTTCACCTTTTTCTAATTGCAGAAAATCGCTATCAACGACAAATATTTCAGAACCATGAACCTGATGTGGTGTAACAAGATCTTTGTGTTGTAGAAAAAATAGTCGTGCTAATGCTGTTCTGTTTTCATATATTTTGATAGGATCGTCGTCGGAATAATTACCCAAATTAAATGATTTGTATTCACCCTCGCATACTCCTCCTTTTCTTGTTGTAGAAAAGTGTGAAATCTCAGAAAATTTTTCCAGATTTTTAAAGAGAAGCAGATTATTGAATTTTGGGTGAGTAATCATACATTAAAAATCTTCTTCGAAATAATTATCATCTTCTTCATCCTCATCGGATTCATACGGAATATCATCATCTTCTTCCATATCAAACGGTAAGGTATTTATATCTAAATTTCTGTGAACAAGCTGTTTATCTATTGTCGTATTTGGTGAAAAATCAGATGAGTTAAGCTCACGCCACAAAATATCTTTTAATAATGAAATACCAAATTCGGTTACCGACGAGATAAATACATGCGGGATAGGCGGTAAATCAACAGACAAAGCCTCCATCAGCTCATCATCAAGTAAATCCGATTTCGAGATAGCCAATACTCTCTGCTTATCAAGCATTTCAGGATTATACTTAGCAAGCTCATTCAACAAAATGTTATACTCCTCATGAATGTTGTCGCTGTCAGCAGGAACTATAAAGAGCAACAGTGAATTTCTTTCGATATGACGAAGAAATCTCAATCCCAATCCCTTACCTTCACTTGCTCCTTCAATAATTCCGGGAATATCAGCCATAACGAAAGATTTTCCTTCTACATAGCTTACAATTCCCAAGTTTGGTTTTAGAGTGGTAAACGGGTAGTCGGCTATTTTGGGTTTTGCTGCCGAAACAACAGATAAAAGTGTCGATTTTCCGGCATTGGGATGACCTACCAATCCAACATCGGCAAGCAATTTAAGCTCCAGTATAATCCATTTTTCTTCAAAGGGTTCACCCGGTTGTGCATATCGTGGCGCCTGATTTGTGGCTGTTTTAAATCGGGTATTTCCTAAGCCGCCCCTTCCGCCTTTCAAGATAACAACTTCCTGACCATCATCGGTAACATCGCATAAAAACTCTCCTGTTTCGGCATCATAAGCAATAGTGCCACACGGCACTTCGATTACAACACTATCTCCATTCTTTCCCGTTTTGTTGGCTCCCGAACCACTCTCGCCATGTTCGGCAAAAATATGTCGTTTATAGCGCAAATGGAGCAAAGTCCAATAGTGCCTGTTCCCTTTCAGAATAATGTTACCGCCATCACCGCCATCACCGCCATCGGGACCTCCTTTGGGGATATATTTTTCTCTTCTGAAGTGAGAAGAACCTCTACCTCCTTTTCCTGAGCGGCAAAATATTTTTACATAATCTACAAAGTTTACTTCTGCCATTTTTCTTTATGCATTGTTATCTCTTTTTCTATAGAATTAAAAATATCTTTTATTGTGCCAACACCTTTTATCTCTATAAGTTTTCTTTGATTAGCATAAAAAGTTTTTAAAGGAGCTGTCTGTTTATGGAAAACATCTAATCGCGACTCAATGACTTTCAGGTTATCATCAGAACGTCCCGACTCTTTTCCTCTGTTTAACAAACGAGTCATAAGCTCCTTGTCATCAACCTCTAAGCTGAAAACAAGAGTAATCTCTTTTCCAAGTTTATTCAAAATAGCGTCCAAAGCCTCGCCTTGAGGCAATGTTCTGGGGAAACCATCAAAAATAAATCCGTTAGTATTTACGTTATTCTTGATAAGATCTTCAAGCATTGGAATCACCACATCATCAGGAACAAGTTGTCCTTTAGAGATATAGCTATCTGCTAATTTCCCTAATGGAGTTCCTTTTTTTATTTTATCTCTCAATATCTCTCCTGTTGAAACATATTTTAATCCATGTTTCTTTATCATCAATTCACTTTGTGTTCCTTTGCCTGAACCGGGAGCCCCAAATATTACAATATTTAACATATTAACTGATATTATAATTCGAATATCTTGCAAAGATACAAGTTTTTTTATTCTGGTATGAATCTGATTGCACTAAAATGGCAATGGTAGATTCAACAAGCAAATGCAATTTTGTTGTTTACAAAGTTATAAAAGATTTTGAATGGTTGTTTGTAATTTAGATTTTTTCTTGGTCTTCTATTGATTTTATATTGTATATCGCTAATATTCTTCATATTGAGTT
>JBGZFC010000134.1:0-9937 GCA_041846575.1 Bacteroidota bacterium | reverse complement strand
GCCGGAGTTTTTACAAAACTATCTGGACGAGTTCTGTTACAAGTTCAACCGCAGATATTTTGGAGAAGCTCTTTTTGGCAGATTATTGGTAGCCTGTGTGAGTTATCAAAATGAATTTAGGTATAAATACGGATAATCATTTAAAATTAATATACTTTTGTTCATAATATAATTAGGTAAAGTAAAAATAAGTTATTATAAGTTATATATTAATGATATTGAGGAGACATTTAACGAGTCTCCTCATTAAACGTTATTTATTGAATAATTATTTTCTCGGTTCTTACTTTTTCACCGTTTAATATCAAAACGCAGAAATATACACCCTTTCTTAAATCAGAGTTATTAACAGTTAACCGATGTTGTCCCTCTGTTTTTTTACCTTGCGTTATCTTCTTTACGGTATTACCGATATTGTCTGTTATCAACAAAGTAACATCGGCTATTTCACTAATTTCATATTTAATTTTGGCGAAAAAGACGAAAAAAACGCATATTTTGCTATATTTGCAATCAAACTTAGAAAAAAATGAAAGTCAATATCTGTTTTTCGCCTGCACTTTATCCATATTATCGTAAAGATAAAGAAACGGTTGTTGTTGTTGATATCTTTCGTGCATCAACAACCATTTGCGCTATGCTGGCAAATGGAGCATCGGCAGTTATTCCGGTGGCGGATATCGAAGATGCCAGACGATATAAATCGCAAGGGTATCTGGTTGGAGCGGAACGAAACGCTAAAAAATGCGATTTTGCCGATTTCGGAAATTCGCCTTTCGATTACATTCGGGATAGGGTGGTTGGAAAAGAGGTTGTTTTTACAACTACAAACGGTACTCAGGCTATAGAAGCAGCAAAAAATTGCAATAATATGCTTATAGGAGCCTTTTCAAATATAAGTTCATTAGCGAAAAGGTGTTTACAATTGGGCGAAGATGTTTTAGTATTGTGTGCCGGATGGAACAATACGGTAAATATGGAAGATATGCTGTTTGGAAGCGCGTTGGCAGAAGAGTTGGCAAAAAATATTGACATTGAGTTTGGGTCGGATGCCGTGATAATAGCCTCGAACTTATGGGAAGCTGCAAAAGAGAATCCCATTGATTTTGTTAGTAGCTCTGAACACTACAAACGATTGCTTCTCAGGGGTGCAGAAAAAGATATTGAATATTGTTTTTCGAGAGACACAACTTCGCTTGTTCCATTTTATAATAGAGATACGAAGAAAATTAATTTGTGATTGGTAAGAGCAAAGAACAAGGAGCAAAAGATAACGTGACAATGTGCTAATTTGCCAATATGCTAATGGTGAGAAGTTTAGGATTTGAGGTTCAGAATTTGGAGAACACCCAACGTTGAAGGCTGAAAGCTAAAAAAGTAATGCATTGAAAAATACCTTGTTTTTTATCGGATGCCAATAACTCTAAAAACACGGGCACTATGATTAAAACCATAATGCCCGAAAATTTGTTAATAGCTAAGAACTTATTGCCAAAAGCAATCTACTATTTTGCAATAATTACTTTCTCCACTATTTGTTTATCGTCTCCGGTAGTTATTACCATGTGATAAATTCCGTTTACCAAAGAAGATACATCTATTTGATTGTTAAACAATCTTGTGTTAACTATTTGTCCTAAAGAGTTATACATGGTTACCTGTTTAATATCTCCTGTTACATTCAATATATGAGTAGCCGGATTTGGATATACTTTCACATCGCTCATTTCCGTATTCTCGATACCTGTAATTGTTGTACAATTAAAGTCTGATACACAATGTGCCGTTTCTATTCTAACACAATATTCGTATGTGCCTCCGGCAACATTCATATCTGTATAATGATTTATATGTAAGTTATTTGCAATTTCAACACCATTCCTAAACAGAGCGTATGTAGAGCTTCCCGGCAAACTACAATATACAGTTACATCGTCAATATTGAGTCTAAATTGGTCGCTTGTGTTGAAGTGGCGGAAAGCTATATAATTTGTTCCCGGAGGCAAATTAATATATCTTTCATACCATAATCCTTGAGCTTTTGTACCTCGCTCTCCTACGGTTTGTCCCACTTCTGATGTTAATGTTTCTTCAAATATTATTGTAAAGTCGGAAATGTCTGTTCCGCTCGTTGAAGCCATAACGGCATAATGCTCTTCAGGCATTTCAGCATCTTGTGCAGACACCCAATAGCTAACACTTTCAACAAAACATTCATTATCGAAAGCCGGAGTTATTAAGTAGTTATCGGGATATAATGCAGACATATACCAAGAGTCGGAAGTTGCATAGGCTGTTCCGCTGTGAGCTACATAGTTGGTATTATTAACAGCATACCAATTAAATCCGTCACCGTCGGCATCAACTGTTGTCCATCCTTCCGGCACAGCTCCTAAGTGTTCTAAACCTTCAAAGTTCTCTTCAAGTACTATACTTCTTGTAGATTTAGTTGGATTATCGTACCACGTTACCTTTATATTATCTCCTTCAGCAACTGCTTCGATATTCTCAGGAGGGAAACAGTCGGGTACCGCATCTACACATGCTTGCTCAGAAACGCAATCATCGTAAAGAGCTTCAATACAGTAGTGTTGGGTTCCTTGAGGTATTCCTTCATCTACATAAACAAGTACATCAGGATCTTCTATTAAAGCCATAAATTCTGAATTTCGATACAATTTATAGCCAAGTAGCGTTCCTGTCATATTTTCGGTATCAGGTTTTTCCCAAGTAAGTGTTCTTGTCCATATTTCTGCTTGACATGCAAAATTAGTCGGAGCATTACAATCTCCAACTGCGAGAACATTCTTATTAACACAAACAGGTACCGAGATACAATCAGGGTTAGTATAAACCACAACAACACAGTATTCGTGCTCTCCAACAGTTGCCTCATAATCTGTATATTGAGTTGCAGTTAACCCCGATACCAATTCTATGTTATCTCTGCTCACCGTGTAGGTAAAACTTCTTTGCTTGGAAACATCAATCATTTTGCCTTGTGGCGACTCACATGTTAAATTTTTGCTGTTCGTAGGCGGATCCCATGTTATAGTTACGGGAGCTCCTATCTCATTGGTAACGGCTGCTTTTAGCATAAATATCGATAAAAGCAACATAAAAGTTAATGAAGTAATTTTTTTCATAATTTTCCCTTTTTAAGATGAATTTAAAAACAATAATACCTCAAATAATTGAGTTATACATTCAAGACAAATGTACAAAAAAAATCATTTATGAGTATTCTAAAAATTGTTAATTGTTTTTCTGAACAATTGAGTGATTTTTTCAATACTTAATATTATGTGGAGCGAAAGCCCCAATTAATAGTCAATTACTCATCCCAATCGAAATCGTCAAAAATAAAATCTTGGGTAAATTGCTCCAAGTCGCGGCGCTCTTTTTTGGTCGGTCGTCCGGTTCCTCGCTGTCTGTCAATAAATCCGGCAATCTTATTCAGTTCCAAAATTTCGTATTGTTCGGGTGGGGTTATGTTTTCCATAAATTGAGGTACAAGTTTGGCATTCATTCTGTTTTCAGATAAATCCAAAACCTTGAAAGAGAAAGTAATTGGCGGTTTTCGTACTTGAATAATATCCCCAGCTCTAATAGTTCGCGAGGGCTTTACCGATACTTCATTTATCATCACACGTCCTTTTTTGCATGCATCCGATGCAATAGTACGAGTCTTGAAAATACGCACAGCCCAAAGCCATTTATCAATTCTTACTTCATCCATAATTTAGCCTCCTAACCCCTAAAGGGGAACGGTTTCACGCAAAGAACGCAAAAAAAAATCGCAAAGCTCACAAAGTCACACTTCCTCCAAGTTAAAAAGTCTTTGCTCTTTGTTCATTGTTCTTTTTATCTTGTATCTTTCGTTTATTTATTATTATACTGATTCATAGCTATATCCACACCTGCCAAACAAAAACTGCGAATAATATCTACGGCAGTTTCAATGCGTGGAGGGAGCAACAATTTTTCTTCATCGGAAAAATCATCCAACACATAATCAACTTGTCTGCCACGCGGGAAATCATTTCCTATACCAAATCTAAGTCGCGGATAGTTTTGTCCTATCAACTCTTGAATATTCTTCAAACCATTATGTCCGGCATCGCTGCCCTTTGTTTTCAGTCGCAGCGTACCAAACGGCAAAGACAAATCATCAACTATAACCAACAGATTTTCGTTTTCAATTTTCTCTTTTTGCAGCCAATATCTAACAGCATTTCCGCTCAGATTCATATAGGTTGAAGGTTTCAACAATACAAGAGACTTATTGCGCAGACGAGTCTCTGCAACAAATCCGTATCGCTTATCTTGAAAAACAATATTGGACGCTTTTGCAAAAGCGTCCAATACCATAAAGCCTATATTGTGGCGAGTATTTTCGTACTCTGAGCCAATATTGCCCAGACCTACAATAAGTTGTTTCATCTATTATTATCCTTCTGAACCGGATTTTGCAGCAGCACCTCTTGCGGCACGCGTTAATTGAACACGACAAACCACGACATTGCTCGGAGTTAATAGTTCTAAATCATCAAAGCTAAGTTCTCCAACTTGAATTGACTTTCCAAGTTCAATTGATTCAACATTGATTACTAATTGTTCTGGCAATTTTTCTGCCAATCCTTTTACTCTTAGTTTACGCATATCGAGAGAAAGTTTACCCCCTGCTTTAACACCTGCTGCCAATCCTTCCAATTTAACCGGAATTTCGATAACCACAGGAACATTTTCAAATACATGCAGAAAATCTATGTGTAGGATATTATCGGTCACAGGATGAAATTGTAAATCTTTCAAGGTAGCCATCATTTTTTTGGTACCTAAATCAAGATTTACTAGAAAAACTTCCGGTGTGTACACTAAGTTACGTACATCGTTGTTTTTTACTACAAAGTTTATGTTTTCTTCACCATGACCTCCATACACTACGCATGGAATAAGTCCTTCTTTACGAAAAGCGCGAGCCGCTTTTTTACCGAAATCGTTTCTGATTTCGCCTTTTAATTCATAAGTTTTCATTTTTTAATATTTTTGTGTTACTCAAAATAAAGGTGCTCCCTAAATTTCCCATCACACGATACGGACTTTCAAAAAGCGACGCAAAGGTAATGATTTTCTTTTAATTGTACAAGCAATATCAATTTCATTTTTTGATTGGTAATGTTGCAAAACTATTAAAAATAAAGTACTTTTGAAAATTCAACAAGAATAAGCATTTGTGTTGGGTGATGATGGTGATTGGTATTATGTAAATAAAAAATCACAACTCACGCAACATCAGACATCAGTCTTCGGTCAAAATGTTTTTCTTCTAATATTTAAATATTTGAAATAACGATTTTATGAAAAAAATAACTACATCAATATTTTTACTGTTAACTGCAATAATATTATCGGCACAAACTCAAACCGATTTTTTCAAAAGTGCGAACAAAACCGAGATGAATCGTTGGGTTGATTCGGTTTACAACAAGATGACTTTGGATGAAAAAATCGGACAACTATTCATTCCGATTGTCGAGCCAAATAACAGTTGGAAAGGACGAATCGGGAACTATATCAACAATCAATATATAGGCGGAATTCTTTTTTCAGGCGGGACAGTTACACAACAAGCCGAAATTACAAATTATGCTCAAAGCATATCTAAAACACCGCTTTTTATTGCTTTAGACGGAGAATGGGGATTGGCAATGCGATTGAAAGATGCACCTAAGTTTCCCAGAAACTTTGTTATTGGCGCTATTCAGGATGAAAAAATCATAAAAGAGTATGGAAAAGAGGTTGCAAGACAGTGCCGTGTTATGGGAATTCATATAAATTTCGCACCGGTTATGGATGTAAACAGCAATCCGCAAAATCCGGTTATCGGTACGCGCTCTTTTGGAGAAAATCAAGAAAATGTTGCCAAAAAAGGTATTGCCTACTCTGCCGGATTGGAGGAAGGTGGCATAATGTCGGTAGCAAAACACTTTCCGGGACATGGTGATACGTCGGATGATTCGCACAAAACACTGCCAACCATAAACCACAATCTGACCAGATTGGAGAACATTGAGCTATATCCTTTTAAACAGTATATCGAGAAAGGTTTTTCGGGTATGATGGTCGGACATTTGAATGTTCCCGCACTTAATACGAAAGGCTTGCCTTCATCTCTGTCTCAAAATGTTGTGCAAAAATTATTGAAAGAAAAAATGGGCTTTCAAGGATTGGTGTTTACCGATGGAATGGCAATGAAAGGTGTTTCAAACCAACCCGATATGAGCGTGAAAGCCATACTTGCCGGAAACGATATTATTTTGGGTGTTGTGAATCAGGAAAAAGAGTTTAACGATGTTAAAAATGCTGTGAATAAGGGTGTTATTTCTATGCTACTTTTAGAAGAGAAAGTAAAAAAGATTTTGGCATACAAATTCATCTTGAATGTTCATAAACAAAAACCCGTAGAAGTAAATCAAATTTCTAAACAACTAAATACAACAAAAACGGAGTGGGTGCAGAGAAAAATATATGAAGGTGCGCTAACTCTTGTCAAAAACGAACAAAACAGAGTGCCTATTACAGGATTGGACAAAACTAAAATTGCCGCAGTTTGTATAGGTGACACAAAATCAGAATACAAAAATCAATTGAAAAAATATGCCGATATTACCTATTTCGATGTTGCTTCGATGGAAAATTTATCGGGATTACTGTCTAAACTCTCAAGTTTTGATTTGATAATATTTTCTGTGCATTCGGATAAGTTGGCAGATAATATTTCGCTTCAAAATTTGACTAAGAACAACAAGTCAATCCTTCTCCTTTTTACATCTCCTTACCGACTGAACAACTTCAAAACATCCGCCACAAACGCAAATAGTATATTAGTCGCTTTCGACAATAGCAAATATGCTCAAATTTCTGCTGCTCAAGCCCTTTTCGGCGGAATCGCGATAAACGGGAAACTTCCCGTAACTGTGGGAAATTATGATGTGAACAGAGGATTTGACACAAAAAAAACCAGGCTATCGTACTCTCTGCCGGAGGAGCTGAATATTCCAAGCAACGCTTTTAATACTATCGATAAAATAGCGCAAGAAGGAATACAAAGTAGAGCATATCCCGGATGTTATGTTTTGATAGCGAAAAACGGTACAATAATCTACAGCAAAGGTTTTGGTAATTTTGAATATAAAAATACGCTGAATAAAGTTGGTGTTGAAACTGTTTACGACTTGGCTTCAGTTACAAAAGCAACGGCAACTTTACCTGCGATAATGAAGCTGTACGACGAAAAAAAACTTCGATTGCAAGATAATCTATCAAAATTTGTCCCGGAAACACGTGGCAGCAACAAAGCAAATATCACTATCAAAGATGCACTTCTGCACGAAACGGGAGTCGTCTCATTTATACCGTATTACACAACTGCAATCGACTCCGAAAGTTATCAGGGAACTCTTATTAGTAACAGATCATCGTCAATATATAATACCAAATATGCAGGAGCTTATGGCAGAACCGACTATAAGTTTATTCCCGATTTTATTTCCGCACAGCCTTCCGAAAAATTTCATTTACATGTAGCAAAAGATATGTACGCAAGCGATAAAATGCAAAAAGCATTGTTGAAAGAGATAATATCTACCAATCTGAAATCAAAAACATACAGATATAGTTGTCTGAATTTCATGCTTTTAAAAGAAGTTGTAGAAAATATTGCAGATACAGACCTAAATACGTTTGTGAGAACTAATTTTTTCGAAAAATTGGGTGCTTCTTCAACAACATTTCTCCCGCTCAAATATATGTCGATAAACGATATTGCACCGACCGAAAACGACCCGTTTTTTCGCAAACAGCAGCTTCGCGGATATGTTCACGATGAAGGAGCTGCTCTTTTTGGTGGTATTTCGGGAAATTCGGGACTTTTTTCTAATGCCAACGATTTGGCTAAATTGTGCCAGATGTGGCTAAACGGCGGAGAATATGGTGGCGAACGATTTTTGAGTAACGAAACTGTCAAACTATTTACACAAACAAAAAGTAGCACAAGTAGGCGTGGTTTGGGATTTGATAAACCCGAGATAAAAAGCAACAGTTCTAGTCCAACCGGACCGCTTACACCAATTTCTGTTTACGGACATACCGGATTTACGGGAACAGCTTTTTGGGTTGACCCCGACAATCAGATGATTTATATCTTTCTATCAAACAGAGTTTTTCCGGAACGTTCACCAAATAAACTATCTTCTCTGAAAATCAGAGAACGTATTCAGGATGAGTTATATAAAGTGATTAAAAATAGATAAAAGAGAAAGGAATAAGGAGCAAAGACTTTTTTATTTTCTTTTTTCGATATTATATTTGCGATTTTTTGTAATTGGTATCTGCTAAAGGCGCGAATCCTTTAGCGTGATTAATTATACCACACAATATAGATTCGTTTCGGTAGATAGGGAAAAATTACTCGTTCACTATCAGCTTGTTTACTGAGAAAATTAATAAATATGTGCCATATCATTAAAAGCAATAAATTAACGAAAGATATAGAAACGGTTATATCAAATATAGATTTTGATTTGCTGTTTATCCTTATGGATGAGAATACCGAAAAATGGTGTTTCACTAAAATAAAAGATATCATCCCGATAAAAAACTCAATACATATTGTTGTTCCGCCAAACGATGATAGTAAAAATCTGAATAATCTATCTGCAATTTGGCAACAATTGACGCAAAATATGGCAACACGCAAATCGTTGCTAATCAATTTGGGTGGAGGTATGATTTCAGATTTGGGTGGATTTGCTGCGGCAACTTTCAAACGAGGAATAAGATACATTAATATCCCGACCACACTCCTGGCTGCCGTTGATGCATCGGTTGGCGGCAAAACAGGAATAAATTTTGCCGGATATAAAAACGAAATAGGCTCATTTTATCCTTCCGAATATGTTATTATCTCTACCGATTTTTACAACACCCTGCCACAAGAATCTATTATTTCAGGCTTTGCCGAAATGCTAAAACATTCACTTATATACTCTGAAGATGAATGGAATAAAATAATCGAATTGAATCCGTTCGACACAGATTACGATATAACCGATATGGTTTTCGAATCGGTAATGATAAAAGAGAATATCGTACAAAAGGACCCTTATGAAAAAGATATAAGAAAAGCACTGAATTTAGGTCATACAGTCGGTCATGCTTTCGAAAGCATGGCACTTGCAAAAAAAGAACAACTCTCCCACGGTCATGCCGTAGCTTTGGGTTTGATTGCCGAATTGTATCTGTCGCATATTATTTGCGGATTTCCAAAAGAAAAATTGTTGCGAACCATCAGATTTATACAAAAATATTATCCTCCGTTTTATTTCGACTGCAACAATTACAATAATCTGTTTGATATTATCCGACACGATAAAAAAAACAGCAATAATGCTATATTATTCACACTATTACAAGATATTGGCGATATAAAGATTAATCAGAATATTTCCAAAAATTTGATTTTCCAAGCACTCGATTTTTATAGAGACGTTTTAGGATTTTAGATTTACGATTTCGGATTTTTCAGTAAACAAGTCTAACCCACATTATTCACCGAAAAGTTGCATAATTTGAGGGAAATCCTTATTTTTAAGGTGTTAAAAGAAAAACAATAGATTTTAACGCCCCCAAATTATGCAAGACAAATATACAGCCTTTTACCGAAAAAACCAAGCCGTTACGGTCGATTTTTCAGCAGAAAGTTATAATACTCCCCAAAAACTGGACAACAAGTTAAGATATACAATGAAAGAGAAAAAACATTATCTTTAACAAAAAAAACTTATGTCCACAACAAGAAGAAAATTCATCAAAGAGTTCAAAGCGAAAGTCGTTTTAGAATCTTTAAAAGAGCGCGAAACATTAGAAAGTTTAG
>JBGZFC010000133.1:0-20325 GCA_041846575.1 Bacteroidota bacterium | reverse complement strand
CGTAAAATCCATTAGTAAACGCAATTTTTTGCGGAAGAAGAATATACATTTTTTCGGACAAAGAAATAGGAAAAAACACATCCTTCACTTTGTGACGAATGGATAAAATCGGTATATTCGCCTCCGTCCAAAAACCGGAGAACAAAGGTACGTAATTTCTGCCTTACGAAAAAGAGGCGTACGGCAAAAAAGATAGCAAAAGAATTAGGCGTAAGTCCCGGCACGATATGCAGGGAACTCAAGCCAAACAGCGGGAAAAGAGGCGGTTACAACGCACATACGGCACACACGCTATCCGGAGAGAGAAAAGAACGTTATCGTTTCAAGAGAAAATTCACCCCCACTGTTGAAAAACGCATTCGATATTATTTGGAAAACGAACAGTGGTCGCCCGACCAAATTCGCCGGCTAATATAAGACCGCGTAAGTATAGAAAGAGAGCAAAAAATCAACAACAGGGAAGTGTTTATACATTGGGAAGGAGACCTTATCGAGGGAAAAGACCGCAAAGGGTTTGCTCCGGTGCTTACCGAAAGGGTTTCCAAACAGGCTTTCATAGCTCGTCTTCCGAGAGGCAAAAAGGCGAAAGAGGTTTCCAAAACAGTCATTAACACGCTTTTGCCTTATAAGGAATGGGTGTTCTCAATCACTTTCGACAACGGACTTGAATTTGCCGAACATAAAACCATAGCAAAAAAATTGGAAACGAAAATATTTTTCACACATCCTTATTTGGGAGAAAGGACAAGTAGAAAATGTGAACAAATTAATCAGACAATACATCCCTAAAAATAATTATATAACAAAAGATAATATAAATAATATAAAGCAGATACAGTACAAGTTAAACGGCAGACCGATAAAAAATTTGAAATACAAACAACCATTCAAATTATTTTTTAACTTTGTAAACTCTAAAATTGCATTTGCCGGTTGAATCTACCATACTATAAATTGTTCCTTTTTTCGTGTTCTTTCTTGCAAAAATTGTACCTTTGTGGTACCAAAAAAAGGAGAAAACAGAAATGTTATGTCAAAAATAGATTTTTTCGGAATGGGTGTTGCTTTGATAACACCTTTCAAATCGGGTGGGCAGATAGATTTTGATGCACTCGAAGGATTGCTCGAATCTCATTTAAGCAACAATACCGATTATCTTGTAGCTTTGGGTACAACTGCCGAAACACCCACTCTTACAAACGATGAACAGTTGCAGATTGTTCGATTTATTGTTGATAAAATCGACGGACGATTGCCTGTTGTAATGGGCTTGGGAGGTAACTGTACTGCAGTGTTAGTCGAAAAAATCAAAAAGAATAATTTTGAAGGAGTTGATGCAATTCTTTCTGTTACTCCCTATTACAACAAACCTACACAAGAAGGATTGTTCAGACATTATTGCACTCTTTCAGAGGCATCTCCTTTACCCGTTATTCTTTATAACGTTCCGGGTCGTACCGGTGTAAATATGTCGGCAGAAACAACATTGCGCATTGCTAATACTTGTAGCAACGTAATTGCTATAAAAGAGGCGTCAGGCAATTTGGAGCAGATTAAAGATATTATTGCAGGTGCTCCTGCAGGATTCAGTGTAATATCGGGAGATGATTCCACGGCTGTTGCTTCTGTTGAAATGGGAGGAATAGGAGTAATATCGGTTTTCGGTAATGCTTTTCCCAAAGAGATGTCGCAACTGATAAAAAATGCACTTTCGGGAAATCTTGATAAAGTGTCGGATGAGATGATGTCTGAATTTACTCGTATGTTTAGGTTGCTGTTTTTGGAAGGTAATCCGGCAGGAATAAAATCTTTGTTGAGTTTGAAAGGGAAAATCGAAAATGTCTTGCGTCTTCCGTTGACTCCTGTCAGTGCTAAAACTCACTCCATAATAAAAGATGAGTTGATGAGAAACAGATATTTGGTACTGTAACAACTGTTTTGTTTATCACTTATCAAAATTAAGAAAAATAATAACTATCAAAAATACAAATAATTAAAATTTTACATTATGAAACGGATATTAATCCCAATGATTATTTTTTCTATGATGTTTACAATTGCATGTAATCAACAGAAACCTACAAACACAACAGACGAATTAAATGTTGCAAATTTGGACACAACAGCAGCTCCGGGCGTAAGTTTTTATCAATATGCTACAGGCGGCTGGCAGTTGGCAAACCCGATACCGGATGAATATGCTCGTTATGGCACATTTGATAAACTTCGTGAAGAAAATCAAAAACAGTTGCAAGAACTAATCGAGGCACTTGGTGCTGAAAATCATAAAGATGGCTCAAATGAGCAAAAAGTCGGAACTTTGTATGCAATGGGTATAGATAGCGTAAAACTGAATGCGGACGGAGCAGAACCGATAAAAGCTCAACTTGAATCCGTAGCTTCGGCAAAAGAAAAAAAAGATATTGTAAGGCTTATGGCACAAATCAGCCGATATGCATCAAGCCCTTTTTTCGGATTCTACGTTGGAGCTGACGATATGAACAGCGATATGAATATCGCTCATATATATCAGTCAGGTATAGGTATGAGCGACCGCGATTACTATCTGTTGCAAGATGAGCACACCGCAAATATTCGTGCAGAGTACATGAAATTGATCGAAACTCAGTTTAAAAATGCGGGTTATTCGGAAGATGAAGCTAAAAAATCAGCTCAAAATGTTATGCATATCGAAACTGAATTGGCTAAATCGCACTTTACACGTGAAATGCGCAGATTGCCCGAGAAAAATTACAATAAACTGTTGGTTTCCGAACTGAATAATAAAGTGGCTTCTTTTGATTGGAAT
The DNA here is from genome assembly GCA_041846575.1 of Bacteroidota bacterium. Taxonomy (GTDB): domain Bacteria; phylum Bacteroidota; class Bacteroidia; order Bacteroidales; family Dysgonomonadaceae; genus JBGZFC01. Next base: position 17,516 of record JBGZFC010000133.1, on the reverse strand, counting down.
TTGTATCTTTCCGAAATGGGAGCATCGGGTATCGAAAGCCTTAATGTTTCACAAATAGAGCCTGTTAAGAGAGCTGTAATGCTAATTAACAGTGAGCCGATAGCTGTTTTGCAAGACTATCTGAAATGGAAAATAATTGATTCAGCTGCAAGTTATTTGAGTGATGATTTCGTTAATGCAAATTTCGATTTTTACGGAAAAACAATGAGTGGCAGCAAAGAGTTGCGTCCTCGTTGGCGTAGAAGTATTGATGCCGTGAATGGAGCATTGGGTGAAGCTGTCGGACAACTTTACGTGCAAAAATATTTCCCGGCAGAAGCCAAAGAGCGTATGCTTAAATTGGTCGATAATATCACTGTATCTTTAGGTGAACGTATCGATGCTTTAGAGTGGATGAGTGATAGCACAAAAAATAAAGCACATGAAAAACTTAGCACTATTATCGTAAAAATAGGTTATCCCGATAAGTGGAAAGATTACTCATCTTTGGCAATAAAAAAAGACTCGTATTGGCAAAACATAATGCGTGCATCGCAATGGGAGTATCAAGATATGATAAAAGAGTTAGGCAAACCTGTAGATAAATCAAAATGGCACATGTCGCCTCAAACGGTAAATGCTTATTATAACCCAACAACAAACGAAATCTGTTTCCCCGCAGGTATTTTGCAACCGCCTTTTTTCTATATGAATGGAGATGACGCTATTAACTACGGGGGAATAGGTGTGGTTATCGGTCACGAGATGACTCACGGATTTGATGACCAGGGACGAAAATATGATAAATATGGAAATCTATCCGATTGGTGGACTGCAGAAGATGCTGAAAGATTCAATGAAAGAACAAAGGTTTTGGTTGATTTCTTCGATAATATAATTGTTATAGATGATGTGCATGCAAACGGTACATTTACATTGGGAGAAAATATCGCAGACCAGGGCGGATTGCAAATTTCACATCATGCATTTTTAAAAACAGAACAAGCTAAGTCTGATGAATCTATAAGCGGATTTACTCCTAATCAACGCTTTTTCTTAAGTTATGCAAACCTCTGGGCAGGCAATGTGAGAGATGCGGAGATACTTCGTCTGACAAAAAACGACCCTCATTCACTCGGAAAATGGAGAGTTGACGGAGCTTTGCCACACGTAGATGCTTGGTATGAAGCGTTTAATATCAAAGAATCTGATCCGATGTTTGTTCCTAAAGAAAAACGAGTATCTATCTGGTAATATATTTCCTGCAATGGGACTGTATCAAAAGTATTGTTGCCATATCTTTTTGTCATAACCCAAGGACGATTCTGCGAATTCTGAACGAAGTGAAGAATCTTATCTTTGTCAGAAGTCAGATGTCAGAAGACCGAAGTTGAAAGTTGCGTATTTGGTAGCAGCTTGTCATTTCGAACGAAGTGAGAAATCTACTCTTTGGGCTGTTAGCTTTTGTAGGAAATATTGTAAAAATGTCTTAAGTCTTGGCTCTTGTGTCTTACATTCCAAAAAACAGATACTTTATTCCTCTAAAAGCTCCATTCAGTATGACAATTAGGCAGTGTGCCATATTTTTGATGCAATCCCACTGCAAAGTTTATTTAATTTAATAACTATCTTTCAATTTAAAATAGCGTTTACTTGATATAATTGTTTGTGTATTGAGTTGACAAATAAGCTAATAAAGTTTTTTATAGCAAAATAAGGTTTAAAACAATAATTATAAAACCTTATTTTATTTAAATCAGACCTTAGCAGCATTGGCAACCGCACGCCGTAATACCTCATCTTTTGATTGTTACTCTTTATTATGTTGAAATAACGTTAAATAAAAAAATTATTATAAAATATGTTTTCAGGAATTGTAGAAGAAGCGGCAACAGTTGTTGCATTGGAAAAAGACAAAAGCAATTTGCATATCTCGTTGAGATGTTCATTTACAAATGAATTAAAAATAGACCAAAGTGTGGCTCACAATGGCGTTTGCCTTACCGTAGTTTCTATAAAAGACGATGTTTACACGGTTACAGCCATACAGGAAACACTCGACCGCTCAAATTTAGGGCTGCTCGAAGTGGGCAGCAAAGTCAATCTGGAACGCAGCATGAAAATGGATGGCAGACTCGACGGACATATCGTACAGGGACATGTTGACCAAACTGCCGTATGTACCGATGTTACCGAAGCCGATGGCAGTTGGTATTATACTTTCGAATATGAATTCGATAAAGAGATGGCAAAAAAAGGATATATGACCGTCGATAAAGGTTCGGTTACCGTTAATGGTGTAAGCTTGACAGTTGTAACGCCAACCGATAATACATTTCGCGTAGCGATAATTCCTTTCACTCACGAAATGACCAACTTTCATCAAATAAAGAAAGGAACTGTCGTTAATTTAGAGTTTGATATAATCGGGAAATATATCAGTCGGATGCTGTCTTTTCAATAAAAATAAGTATTCAATTTAAAATATCGTTATGGATTTTTTGCAATTTGTTTCTACCCGACAAAGCGACCGCGCTTTCGACCCAAATCGCATGATTGAAAAAGAGAAGATAGAACGTATTATTCAATCAGCACGGATGGCTCCTTCGGCTTGCAATGCACAGCCCTGGCACTTGATAGTTGTAAATGAACCTGAACTTATAAGCAAAGTAGCCGACGCAACTTCTGCTCGTATTTTGAGTATGAATCACTTCACAAAGCAGGCTCCCGTACATATTTTGATTGTCGAAGAGAAGGTGAATCTGACATCGGGTATAGGCGGATTTGTAAAAAACAAAGATTACGCGCAACTCGATTTGGGAATTGTTGCTGCACACATTGCATTGGCTGCACATGCCGAAGGTTTAGGCTCGTGTATATTAGGCTGGTTCGACGAACCTAAAATGCGAAAACTTCTCGATATTCCAAAAACAAAACGAGTGTGGCTGGATATTGTTATAGGATACAGCATGCAACCGCTTCGCGAAAAAAAACGTAAACCAATATCTGAAATAGTAACTTATAACACATACAAAAACAACCTTAAATAGGTGTTCTAAAAACGATATTATACTTAATAATTTAAAACTTTACTCTTTTTAACAAGATGTTTTTAAGCGATTTGTTGCTTGCATCGCAAAAAAATGTCATCTTTGTAATCTCAAATAGATACGATAGATTTGTATTTGATATTTTGAAACAGATGAATATACGAAATAAACGCTATACACTACTGATAATTTTTTGTTTTGTAACTCTTTTTACTTTTGCACAACAAACCGGAACTAACTCACCTTACGGAAGATACGGTTATGGACCGTTGTCATATCCTTCTCTTGGCGCATCGGAGTCGATGGGAGGCATAAGTTACGGATTACGCAGAAGTCAACAGGTAAATCCGGGGAACCCCGCATCCTATACAAAACTCGACTCACTCTCTTTCATTTTTGATTTTGGTATCTCGGGGCAAATGAGCCGATTTAGTGATGCTGAACAAAAATATGATTACTACAATGGTAATTTGGAGTATGTAACTATGCAGTTCCCTATTTTAAAAAATATGGCAGGAAGTATCGGACTGCTTCCATATTCAAAAGTGGGTTACAACTATGGAAATGCACGTTCTCTTACTAATATTATTTATCAGGAAACATACCGTGCCAGTGGAGGCTTAAGCCAACTTTATGCGGGATTGGCTTATCAGCCCTTTAAATTCTTATCTATTGGAGCTAATGTATCTTATCTGTTTGGTAATACATATTACAGCAATGTTATTATTCCTCTGACATCTCAGGGAGCACTTGTTGGTGAACAGCGTAGTAGTTATAATTTTAGAAGTTATAAGTTGGATTTTGGCGTGCAATATACTTATGATATTGATAAAGACAATAGAGTGGTTCTCGGTGCTGTTTACTCACCAAAAGTTGCAACAAAGAACGATTTGCTGATAAGCAACAAACTTTATCAGACAGATCCGAATACATTAGGTAATCCGGCAGCAAACGTAGTAGAGGTTATAAGAGACGATACTTTACGCTCTCAAGTTTTCGAATTACCGCATACTTTTGGTTTAGGAGCCACATATTCTAATAATCATATTCTTCTTGGATTAGACGGGACATTGCAAAAATGGAAAAATTTGCATTATCCTGCCGAATTAGACGGTTTGCAAATAGGCAACAGATTTAATGATGTCTATAAAGTGAATGTCGGATTTGAATATGTGGCAGATGCTATGAGTCGTAATTTTTGGCGTACTTTAAGATTCAGAGCCGGAGTTTCATACGCCAACTCTTATACAAACGTAAGTGTTTATAATCCGAATAATCATTCATTGGCAGGTATCGCAGGATACAAAGAATATGGAGGCAATATCGGATTAGGTATTCCATTAAAAAACGCTATTACAGGCAAACAGAGTATGATCAATATCGGATTTACTTATAATACAAAACGTCCGGAAAACGAATTTATGATTAAAGAAGACCTGTTTAAAATCTCAATTAATATGAATATTAACGAATTGTGGTTCTTTAAGCATCAATTCAATTAATATCTTGAAAAGGACTGTATTTGAATTAAACTTTTGATTTAACAAAATGTCAAATCAAATAATTAAGTAGAAAATAAAAACACATTAAAAACTATAACACAATGAAAAATTTATTATTATCAGGACTATTTGTAGTGGCTTTTGCTTTAGGTGCAAGTGCACAAAAAGCGGGATATGACCCTGTAAAAGCACCTTTCGGACACGGAGAAGACAGCATAAAATGCCTACAAAACTTAAGTTTGACACAAACATCTGTTAATGCCGGAGAATATAACGCTGCATTGCCTTATTGGACATCTGTTTATGAAAATTGTCCGGCAGCCAGTAAAAATACATTCATTTATGGTCCGCGTATCTACAAAGCTCTATACGAGAAAGAAACAGATGCCGAAAAACGTAAAGAAATGGTAGAAAAAGTAATGGAAATTTATGACAATCGTATGAAATATTTCCCCGACGATGCCAAAGGTACCATCCTTACATATAAAGCCTATGACTATATGGCTATGATGGGTAATAATACTGATCCTGATGTCATGTATGCTTGGCTTGGTGAAGCTATAAAAGAGATGAAAAGCAACATGGTTCAATTAGACGCATATTCTTATTATATGGCATATTCTTTGACCGAATATCTTAAAGATAATAAAAGAAAAGATATGTATCTCGAAGACTACTTCACTATCACAGGTTACGTTGACGAAGCCATTGAAAGAGCTAATGCTAACAACGATACCGAAACTGCAGATTATTTAGGATTGGTGAAAGAAGGCATTGTACAGGGCTTTGTTAGTAGTGGAGCCGGTGATTGTAAAACTCTTACCGAATACTATGCAGAGAAAGTGGAACCTAAAAAAGAAGACAAAGCTTTCTTGACAGAAGTAATCAATGCTTTAGGTTCAGTAGGATGTAGCAGTTCAGATTTATACTTTACAGCATCAGAATATTTATATAGATTAGAACCAACTGCAAGTGCAGCTATCGGCTTGGCAGGTAAATGTCTGAGAGACAAAGATTACGATAATGCAATTAAATATTACTCCGAAGCCGCAAGAATTGAGACAGATAAAAAGAAATCTTCAGATTATATGATGCAATTGGCAGGAATTTTTTCTAACCAACGCAACTATTCAAAGGCAAGACAAGCTGCTTACGATGCATTAGAACTAAACCCTAATAATGGATCTGCTTACATCCTTATCGGACAATTGTATGCATCTACTGCACAAAGCATATTCGCCGAAGCAGAAAAAAGAGGATTGGTTTTCTGTGCTGCAGTTGATAAAATGAACAAAGCAAAATCTGTTGACCCAAGTGTTACCGCTGAAGCAAACCGTTATATTAACCAATATTCAGGTTATTACATGGACGTTGAAACAGCTTTTATGATGGGTATTAAAGCAGGCGAGACAGTTTATATACCCGGTTGGATAGGTGAATCGACCACAGTAAGATTGAAATAATTGATACAATTAGTGTCACTGTTACAAACAATAATTAATATAAATGCAAACATAATAAGGGTTCTTGTAACCCTTGTTATGTTTGTTTTAGTTTTGGCTTGCGGTAAAACCAAGCACGATGTTGTAAATCTGTCGTTTGATCCCGAAACCATGCCTACAATGGTTACGGAAAATGTTATTACACTCATTTCCGACTCAGGAACTACGCGATACAAATTGAAGGCAGATGTATGGCAGGTATTTGACAAGGCGAGAGAGCCTTTTTGGTTTTTCCCCGAAGGAATATATTTAGAACGTTTCACTGACGATTTTTCTGTAGAAGCCACCGTAAGAGCAGATACAGCTTGGAATTATACATCAATGAAATTGTGGAAATTAAAAGGCAATGTATTTGTTCAGAATATGAATGGGGATAGATTTTCAAGTGAAGAGTTATATTGGGACCAGATGCAACAGATTGTCTATTCCGATGAATATATCGAGATAAAAACCGGACAAACAGAGTTGAAAGGTTATGGTTTTGAGTCGAATCAAGAGATGACAGATTATATAATTTTCCATCCGCATGACGGTAAAATTCCTTACAATGACGATGAGATAATTGATGACGACGAAGAGAATTTAAATGATGAATTAGACGAACAAACTCGATGAAAATGGTAGAGTCAGGCTTATTTTTTGGGTGGTTAATATTATTGATTTTGTCCGCATTTTTTTCGGGCATGGAGGTCTCTTTCGTATCTTCCGACAAAATGCGTATTGCTCTTATGCAAAAAGAAAAAAATGTGCTGTACCGTATGATAAACAGCATATACAGCCATCCGAAGCAGTTTCTTTACGCACTTTCTATAGGAAACTTAATCGTTTTGGTTCTTTTTGTATATTTATCTATTGTTATTGCAACTCCTTATATCAATAACGAAACCACGAATTATTTTTTTAGAGATAATGTACTGTTTGTATTTCTGGTTTCATTGTTAATATTAATTACGGTTGAACTTCTGCCTCGCACTATTTTTACTAAAAAACCTGACTTTTGGGTGCGTGTTTTCATATTTCCTGCCTATTTCTTCTATATCTTGCTATATCCATTGACTAAATTGTTTATTGTTGCATCTCAAACTGTGCTCAGCATTTTTGGAGTGAAGACAGATAAATCTAAATCCAATCAAAATATTCTCGGCAGGGTAGATTTAGACTCTTATGTGAAAAAAAGTATCGAGCAAACGCCTGATGAAGTGGAAATAGATTCCGAAGTGAAAATATTTCGTAATGCTCTCGATTTTTCTACTAAACGTTTGCGAGACTGTATGATACCCAGAGCAGATATCGTAGCTGTTAGCGAAGATACAGATCTGGAAAAGTTGAAAGATCTTTTTATCGAAACAGGGTTGTCTCGTATTCTGGTTTTTCGAGAGGATATAGATGATATTATCGGCTACATACATATATGGGAGATATTTAGTTGTCCCGAAGAGTGGACAAAACACGTGGCATCTATATCATTTGTACCCGAAAGCATGCAGGCAAACAAACTGATGAACGACTTGATGCAACAGCACAAAAGCATTGCTGTAGTTATTGATGAGTTTGGCGGAACTTCCGGGATTGTTACCATGGAGGATTTGGTAGAAGAGATATTTGGAGATATTGAAGATGAGTACGACAGCAAAATCAGATTTGTAAAACCAGAGAGCAAAAGCGAGTTTGTGCTCTCTGGTCGTGTAGAAATCGATACATTTAACGAAGATTACAATCTCAATCTGCCCGAATCGGAAGAGTACTCAACCATTGCCGGACTTTTGTTACACTATACCCAACGCTTTCCTAAGACATACGAAAATATTATTATAGGAAATCTAAAATTCCAAATATTGAAAGTTACAGCTCGTAAAATAGAAGTTGTAAGGCTTACAATTGCTGAAGAAGAATGATACAAACCGAGAGCATGGCTTTAAGCCACCACCCTCGGTATAAACTTTACTCGTTCGTTAAAGCGGAAACTGATGACTAAACAGCCTTTCTTCTGCCAACTTCTCGTATTTTGTTCCCTCTTTACCGTAATTTGCATAAGGATAGATGCTTATGCCTCCGCGTGGCGTGAAAATTCCTGTAACCTCAATATATTTTGGTGACATTAATCTGATAAGGTCTTTCATAATTATATTCACGCAATCTTCGTGAAAAGCACCATGACTCCTAAAACTGAACAGATACAATTTCAGCGATTTGCTCTCTACCATTTTTATATCGGGTATATAATCAATGCGAATTGTAGCAAAGTCGGGTTGTCCGGTAATAGGGCAGAGACTTGTAAATTCTGGGCAATCAAAAGTTACCCAATAATCGTTTTCGGGATTTTTATTTTCGAAATATTCTAATATTTCGGGACTGTAATCTTGCTTGTATTCTGTTTTATTGCCCAGAAGGCTTAAAGTGTTATGTTCCATACTCTGTTTTTTTATGAAAAACTCATTTTAATACAAAAATAGCTAATAAAGATGGCTTGTGATAATAATTTTAGAGAAAATATCATTAAACTTTTGCTTTACTTCTTTTGTATGATGAAATGGATTATGAATGGTATGAAAAAACAAGACCGCTCTCTGTTCGAGAACGGTTTTATCTGTCAATATTTTAAATATTTTTTCACTTGAGAGTGTAGCGGAAAGTAAATGCGAATCTTCCTGCTTCAAAATCAGAGTCTCCATCCCAAAACACCCATGCAGGACGCCAATCGAATCCTATATTAAACGGGGCGCCAGGTAAGGTAAACTCTAATCCGGTTGAGGGACGAATAGCAAATACGGAGTTATTTTTACCAATCCAAGCTTGTGGACCAAATCCTACATTCCACATTAATCCTCGAGCTCCGGGGATAGGTGCATTGTATGCTCCTTCAACACCTAAAATCGTTATTCTCGAACCAAAAAGTGCCATAGCTTGACCTGAATATTGATTGGTGAAAAAGTGTTTAATGTGAGGACCAACAAATGTAGGTCCATCTCCAAAATCGATAAATAAACCTGCCGCAGTTTTATAACCTTGTGCACTTACCGTTGTTGCAAATGCGACAACAAGAATAGTTGTGATAAAAAATTTTTTTAGTTTCATAAGCAGTTGTTTTAAATTAATAAATAATTGTGTAAACTAAATTGTATTTCGGTAATTGATATTTTACTGAGAACAATGTTTACTGATTGATTGTTCGTTGCTTGTATGAAGATTTTTTATTGTTAATTATTATCCTTTTACAATTTTCTTTATCTCGTTCAATTTATTCAATGCTTCAATCGGCGTTAAATTGTTTACGTCAAGGTTGATTATTTCATCTCGCACTTGACTTAATATCGGGTCATCGAGTTGGAAAAAACTGAGTTGATACCCTTCTCGCTTTTCTACAAAGTCTTTTAGAGGTTTATTCACTCCTCCTTTTCGGCTACCGGTTTCCATTTCCGATAAAATGGTGGATGCACGTTGTGTGATGCTTTTCGGCATTCCCGCCATTTTTGCCACGTGAATACCGAAACTGTGTTCGCTTCCACCGGGTAATAATTTACGAATAAATATTACTTTGTTGTCTATCTCTTTTACAGCTACATTGTAATTTTTAATGCGTTTAAACGATTTCTCCATTTCGTTTAATTCGTGATAGTGTGTGGCGAAAAGCGTTTTGGCATTAGCTTTCGGATGTTCGTGAATATACTCCACGATTGCCCAAGCGATAGAAATACCGTCGTAGGTGCTTGTTCCACGCCCCAATTCATCGAAAAGCACTAAACTTTTAGGTGTAATATTATTAAGAATATTAGCCGCTTCGTTCATCTCCACCATGAATGTGGACTCGCCGAGCGAGATATTATCAGACGCTCCCACGCGAGTAAAAACCTTATCAACCATCCCTATTTTTGCCGAATCGGCAGGAACGAAAGACCCGATTTGTGCCATAATGGTTATCAACGCCGTCTGTCGTAACAGTGCCGATTTTCCCGCCATGTTTGGACCGGTGATAATCATGATTTGTTGCGTTTTACTGTCTAAATAGATGTCGTTGGCGATATACGGCTCATCGGGAGGCAGCTGTTTTTCGATAACGGGATGACGTCCGTTTTTAATGTCTATCGTGTCGGCATCGTTAATATCGGGACGAATATATTTGTTTTCCATTGCAACGTTGGCAAACGATAGCAAGCAATCGGTTCTGGCAATAATATTCGCATTTATTTGAATAGTGGGAATATATTCAATTAAACTCGCCACCAAATCGGAATAGATTTGGTTTTCGAGAGCTACAATTTTCTCTTCCGCTCCCAAAATTTGCTCTTCGTACTCTTTCAATTCTTCGGTAATATAACGCTCAGCGCTGACGAGCGTCTGTTTTCTTATCCATTCCGGCGGAACTTTATCTTTGTGCGTGTTTCGAACTTCGATATAATATCCGAAAACATTATTGAATGCTACTTTTAGCGATGGGATTCCCGTTTTTTCGCTTTCGGCTTGTTGTAGTTGCATCAGATAATCTTTTCCAGAATAGGCAATTTTTCGTACCTTGTCCAAATCCTGATTTACACCGTTTTTTATAAAGCCGCCTTTGTTTAGAAGAACGGGCGGGTCTGGCATAATCTCCTTTTCGATTCTGTCACGGATTATTGGACATGGATTCAGTTTCTCGCCCATCTCTCGCAAACTCGGATTTTTTGATGCCAAAAACGCTTCGCGAATCGGCTCAATGGCGGTCAATGCAACTTTTAGTTGAATTACTTCACGAGGATTTATTCTGCCTACGGCGGCTTTCGAGATAATTCGTTCCAGATCACCGATAAGTGAAATTTGCTGTTCGAGAAGTTTTTTTAAATCCGGTTCTCGAAAGAAATTTTCCACTACATTCAATCTTTTTTCAATAGGTTTTGACTCTTTCAACGGGAAAACAATCCAGCGTCGCAATAGACGCGAGCCCATTGGAGATATGGTTTTGTCAAGAATATCGAGTAGAGATTTTCCGCCTTCGTTCATTGTTGAAACAAGTTCCAAACTGCGAACGGTAAACTTGTCCAATCGCACAAAACGATCTTCTTCAATTCTATTTAGCGAATTGATATGTCCGATATTGGTATGTTGAGTGATATCTAAGTAGTGCAGCACCGCACCCGAAGCTATAATCCCAAGTTCGAGATGCTCTATCCCAAAACCTTTCAAATTTTTTGTTTGAAAATGAGATAGAAGTCTGTCGCGGGAAGCATCTTTGGTAAAAATCCAATCATCCAACTCGAAAAGGAAAAAGGATGAACCAAAGTTCTCTTCAAACTTCTTCTTGCTACCCCTTTCAATAAGAATCTCTTTTGGTGAAAAACCGGAAAGAAGTTTATCTATATTGTCGCGAGAACCTTCGGTTGTGAGAAATTCTCCGGTGGAAACATCGAGAAAAGAGATGCCAAACTGCTTGTTATTAGGCGAGTAAATGGCGCAAAGGAAATTGTTCTCTTTATGATTTAAAATTGTGTCGTTAATGGAAACGCCGGGTGTTACCAGCTCGGTAATTCCACGCTTTACCAATGTTTTAGTCTGTTTAGGGTCTTCCAACTGGTCGCAAATGGCAACTCGCTTTCCTGCACGAACGAGCTTAGGCAGGTACGTGTCGAGAGCATGGTGTGGAAATCCTGCCAACTCAACATACTGTGCCGAACCATTTGCTCGGCGTGTCAGTGTAATACCCAAAATTTCGGATGCGATTATCGCATCGTCGGAAAAAGTTTCATAAAAGTCTCCAACACGAAACAGCAAGATAGCATCGGGATGTTTTGTTTTTATCTCGATAAACTGCTTCATCATTGGTGTTTCTGCAATTTTTTTACCCACAATTTTTATTTTTTTAGAGAACAAAGATACGTTTTTTCTACTTTTGTTTAAGCTGTTCTTATCGTTATTTTTGGTTGAGTAGTATTTTTGTCAGTTCTTTTACGCCTTCCGATGCTCCTTTTTTTATGTGATGAGTGTCGTTTCGGCTTGTTCTGACATCTTTCGGGTCAATTAAATATACAGGAACGTTGTTTGGTACGTATGCCAATAATCCCGCTGCCGGATATACATTCATCGATGTTCCGAGAATAACGTAAATATCTGCTTTTTCTGAAATTTTCGCAGCATCGGTAATCAATGGTACTGCTTCTCCGAACCAAACAATATGCGGTCGAAGTTGGTAGCCTTTTTCGCACTTGTCTCCCAAGTGAATATCACAGTTCTCTTTCGACATTTCATATATAAGCGATTCATCGCCTGTGGAACGCGATTTCATCAATTCGCCATGCAGATGAATTATCTTGGAACTTCCGGCACGTTCGTGCAAATCGTCCACATTTTGTGTAATAATGTATACATCGAAATATTTTTCCAAATCTGCCAATCCGTAGTGTCCTTCGTTTGGTTTGGCATCTAATAACTGGCGGCGGCGTTCGTTGTAAAATCTCAGCACTAATTCGGGATTTGCAGCAAATCCTTCGGGCGTGGCAACTTGCTCCACAGGATAGTTTTCCCACAAACCGCCCGAATCTCTAAAAGTGGCTATTCCGCTTTCGGCACTCATTCCGGCACCGGTAAGAACTACTAATTTTTTCATATCCTATATATTTAAAATTTTGTAATAATCTATTGTTGTGAAGTTTATAACAGTATGGTTTTTTTTAATACAAGAACAAGAAGTTTTCGGATTTTTTTTACCTTAACATTACAAATATAGTTTTTTATCCTTGAAATGCGAAGTTATTTCATATTAAAATTGTACTTTTGTCGTTTAATTAAAAAAACAAGACATGGACAAATTAAGTTATGCTTTGGGTATGAGTATGGCTGCCAATTTCTTGAATTCAGGTTTTAAGGATATTGATGTAGCATCGTTTATGAAAGCATTCAAGGAAGTTATGAATAATGAGTCAACAGATTTAACTCCTCAGGATGCTAACAGGCTCATACAAAAGTATTTTAGCAAAAAACAGGAAGATATGTTGAGTAAAAACCTGCAAGCAGGTATCGACTTTTTAGAAGAAAATAAAAAAAGAGACAATGTGGTAGCATTATCAAGCGGATTGCAGTACGAGATATTGACCGAAGGTAAAGGCGAAAAACCGAAAGCTACAGATAAGGTTAAGTGTCACTATCACGGTACTCTTATCGATGGAACCGTTTTTGACAGCTCGGTACAACGCGGACAACCCGCCGTTTTTGGTGTAAATCAGGTGATTAAAGGTTGGGTAGAGGCTTTACAATTGATGCCGGTGGGTTCAAAATGGCGTTTATATATTCCATCTGAGTTGGCTTACGGACAACAAGGAGCAGGGGATATAATTAAGCCAAATTCAACTCTGATATTTGATGTAGAATTACTTGAAATAAATTAAACAGAATTATAAATTTAAAAATTAAAATAGAAATGAAAAATAAAATTTTTTACGCACTTAGTGCACTGCTTATTAGTGGCATGATATTAGTATCGTGTGACAAAAACTCAAGAACAAAAACAGTTCTTAACAGCACTCTTGACAGTTTGTCATTTGCTTATGGTGTTAGTTTAGCCGATCAAGGTTTGGTGGAATATTTAGAGAGAGCAGGTGTTTTGGAAAATACAACACAGATTGAATATGATTACCAAATGAAAATTTCTGCAGCTACCGATTCAATAACCAAACAAAACTTGGAAAAAGAGTTGAAACAAAAAATTGATTCGGTAAATAAAATTAATGCTCCTAAACTTAATGAGTTTATCAAAGGGTTTACAGAAGCTGTAAATAGCAACGATTCAAGATCTGCATACATACAAGGTTTAAGTATCGGTATGCAAATGTCAAAACAGATGATACCGGGTTTCAACGAAACATTGGCTGCGGTAGATTCAACCCAAAAAATCAATAATAATCAACTTATTGCCGGAATTGTAGGGGTGTTGAGAAATAGTGAACTGCCAATTTCAAAATTAGAAGCAGGTGCTTTTGTTCAAAGAGAAATGGAAAAAGCTCAAAAAGCACAAATGAAAAAACACGAAGAAGAACTTAAAATTCAATACAAAGATAGTATCGCTGCAGGTGAAGCATTTTTAGCTGAAAACGGAAAAAGAGCAGGAGTTGTAACACTACCCAGCGGACTTCAATATGAAATTTTGAAAGCAGGAAAAGGTGAAATTCCAACAGCTGCAGACAGAGTGAAAGTTCATTATCATGGAACTTTACTTAACGGAACTGTGTTCGATAGCAGCGTTCAACGCAAAGAACCTGCCGTTTTTGGTGTAACACAAGTAATTCCGGGATGGACAGAAGCTTTGCAGCTAATGCCGGTAGGCTCTAAATGGAAACTATATATTCCATATAACTTGGCTTACGGTGCACAAAGCATGGGAGCTATCACTCCGTTCTCTAATCTTATTTTCGAAGTAGAATTGATTGGAATAGAAAAGTAAAATAATTCCATTTAAAAACAATAAAAACTTCATCAAGAACTTTTTTTGATGAAGTTTTTATTGTTTAATGATGGTTTGCAAACGACAATTTAATCTATTGTTGTAGAAAAATTAAATGAGTAGTATCCGGAATTTTATAGTAATATTTGTTCAATACAAAAAAAAACTATACCTTTGCAATCAAATTTTCGGGATGTAGCTCAGTCCGGTTTAGAGTACGCGTCTGGGGGGCGTGGGGTCGGAAGTTCGAATCTTCTCATCCCGACAAACAAGGGGGTGTCTTGATTAAAAGACACCCCCTTTTTATATTTTATTGTTTGGCTTCATTTTGTTTACTATGGAAATACCATAATTTATGTCGTCTTCTAAAAATAAATTCTCATTTTCTAAAAAAACAGGTACAAAATGTTGCAATAAATAGTGTAGTTCGCTAAATTTTATTATTTTTGTGAGCTAACTATATTTTTAGTTTAAACCATAGATTTTTCTGCTTTTTTATGCGATTTTTCTATTCTTTTTTTGATTGATTTGATTTCTGTTTCAAGTCAAGTGTAGTATTTACTATAGAAAATTAAGTAATAGCAATATTGTTTATGGGTTTAAAATACAGGCATATAATAAATAAAACTACATATTAATAAATTCAAATCATGAAAGTTTATAAAACCAATGAAATTAAAAATATTGCCCTGTTAGGCAATTCCGGTACCGGTAAAACCACACTCGCAGAAGCTATGCTTTTCGAGAGTGGGATTATAAAACGCCGTGGAACAGTTGAAGGCGGAAATACTGTAAGTGACTATTTCCCGGTAGAAAAAGAGTATGGTTACTCTGTAGTATCAACTGTTTTTTCTTATGAATGGAAAAACAAAATGATGAACTTTATCGATTGTCCGGGATCAGACGACTTCGTTGGAGGAGTAGTTTCTGCATTGGGCGTTACTGATATGGCTTTAATGCTTATCGATTCCGGAGATGCTGTAGAAGTAGGAACTATGAATCAATTTCGATATGTTGAAGAGTTGGACAAACCGCTTGTGTTTGCCATAAATCAAATGGATCATGACAAAGCAGATTTCGAAAATACACTTACCGCACTAAAAGATACTTTTGGTAATAAAGTTGTACCTATGCAATATCCTGTAGGAAATGGTGCAAACTTTACAGGTATAGTGGATGTATTGAAACAAAAACTATACAAATGGGCTGCCGGAGCTACCGAACCCGAAGTGCTTGATATACCCGATAGCGAAAAAGACCGTACAGATGAGTACTATCAAGTTCTTCTTGAAGCATCGGCAGAAAACGATGAAGCTTTGATGGAGAAATACTTTGAACAAGGGTCATTATCTGAGGATGAGATGATTGAAGGAATACAAAAAGGTATTTTATCAAGAGGAATCTTCCCGCTATTCTGTATTTCTGCAGAGAAAAATATGGCTGTACATCGTTTGATGAATTTCTTGTCATTAGCGGCTCCGTCTCCTGACCAAATGCCGGCAACCTTAAATGCAGAAGGCGAAGAGGTTAAACCCGATTCAAATGCGCCAACAAGCTTGTTCTTCTTTAAAACCACTGTAGAACCACATATTGGAGAAGTATCCTACTTCAAAGTAATGTCCGGAAAACTTAAAGAGGGTGACGAACTTACTAATGCAACTACCAATTCGAAAGAGAGAATGGCTCAAATATATACAGTTGCCGGACAAATCCGTAACAAAGTTACTGAATTAGAAGCAGGAAGTATTGGTGCTGCAGTGAAATTGAAAGATGTAAAAACCGGTAATACATTGAATGCAAAAGGAGCAGAGCATACATTCAACTTTATAAAATATCCGGAACCACGTTACCGTAGAGCAATTAAAGCTTTGGCAGAAAGTAACGCCGAAAAATTGAGTGAATCTCTTTCTCGCATGAGACAGGAAGACCCAACTTGGTTGGTGGAGGTTTCGAAAGAGTTGAAACAAACTATAGTATCGGGACAAGGTGAATTCCATTTGAAAACATTGAAATGGAGATTGGAAAATGACGATAAGATTGAAGTCGAATATTTAGAACCAAAAATTCCTTATCGCGAAACTATTACAAAGCAAGCACGTGCCGATTATCGTCACAAAAAACAATCCGGTGGTGCAGGACAGTTTGGTGAAGTTCACTTAATAGTTGAGCCGTTTGCAGAAGGAATGCCGATGCCCGAAATATACAGATTCAATGGTCAAGAATACAAAATACAGTCACGTGACGTTCAGACTATTGAATTAGAATGGGGAGGTAAATTGGTATTTGTAAACAGTATCGTGGGTGGTTCTATCGATGCTCGCTTCTTACCTGCTATTCTTAAAGGTATTATGGGACGTATAGAGCAAGGTCCGCTTACCGGTTCTTATGCTCGCGATGTTCGCGTTATCGTTTACGACGGAAAAATGCACCCAGTTGACTCTAACGAAATTTCGTTTATGCTTGCCGGACGTAATGCTTTCAGTACAGCGTTTAGAGAAGCAGGTCCAAAAATTCTTGAGCCGGTTTACGACGTAGTAGTTTCTGTTCCTTCTGATTATATGGGTGACGTTATGAGCGATTTGCAAGGGCGTCGCGCTATGATTATGGGTATGGAGAGTGAAAAAGGATTTGAGAAAATTAAAGCTCGCGTTCCTCTAAAAGAGATGTCGAACTACTCAACCTCATTAAGCTCAATCACTGGTGGACGTGCATCTTTTTCTATGAAATTTGCAGATTACGAATTAGTTCCATCTGATGTACAAGATAAACTGTTGAAAGAGTATCAAGAAGAAGACGAAGATTAATATTACAATCTTTAATATATATTTGTCGGACACTTTTTAATCTAAGAGTGTCCGATTTTTTTCATTGTTATCCGATGAAACTCGGTTAATCGATTAATCTATTTGTATATCATTGATAAACAGAAGATAAAGTTTTATCTATCCTCATATTAAAAAAGCAAACCCTGCCTGTCGAATAAGTTTTGCGGTTCCAAATTTTGCCGGTTTCTCAGCCAATCTTTCTCCGGATTTTCTAAAAAAAGCATTAAATGAAGGTCGTTAAACAGATGAATCCT
>JBGZFC010000132.1:0-4976 GCA_041846575.1 Bacteroidota bacterium | reverse complement strand
TTTTATCTCTTGCGATAATTCGGAAATATCAACTCCGCTATCGACAATATCACAAACAACCATATCTACAAATGGACGATAAGGCTCCATAATGTCATCTGCAAGGCAATAGGCATTGTATTTGCTTCGGTGATGTATCCCAAGCGTTGGAAGTAATCCCGTAGCCACCAATGCTCTTGCCACAATAGCTCGCAATATGGCATAACCGTAATTCAATAAATTATTTGGGGGAATACCCTCGCGGTTACGCGTAAATCCTGCTATTTGCGGAAAAAGATTTGCCCAATAAAAAACAGCGGCACGTGCCTCGTAATTATCAGGGTCTCCGCTTTTTACATCATTAGCCCATACTTGCATATTTTTAGTTATGCAGTTTCTCTTTTTTGCCAATAGATACGCCTGATTTGTTATTTTTGCCTGTACGGTTTGTTGCCAGAGTTGTTTTTTTAGAGGCAACGAGGCATTTATCTGGTCGCTAAAACGTTCTGTTTGCGTAGTGTTACCGTCGAGTGGCAACATTAGACCCACAGGCATACGATTGCTATTGCAAGTGATTAAAGCACAGTTGTTTTCGAGCAAACTCTCCATCACTCCGTGTGTTAATGTAATCTGTTTATTATCAAGCACTACCACCCCAATATCCTCTATCGGAACGGTTGTAACTGCCTCTGCTTTGAAAGTTTCGGGCAGAGTGTCGTTTTTGACCACTTCCGGGAGTTGTACCACCAATTGTCCTTTTTTTAACGATAGATAGGCAGGATTGCCAAAATATAAAGTGCGTTTAATCATAAAAACTCAAATTTACCACTATTGTTGATTGTGAAATTTTTGTTTTTTTGTAAGAAGTTTATTGTATTGATTCCACAACGGATCTTTTCTGGAAGGTTGTTCCAATCTCTGACTGTTTCACCTCTTCCTAATGATGTATCGGATTTTGCACTAAGGTTGTGTACTAATATTATTCTATTACCGTCATTTTCAAAACTCCTTACTGTATATAATCGTTTCAATATTTCAACCTCATCCATTTCATAAAACTCATCAGGAGACTCTTTGAAAAGTAGTATCATATCGCCCGACTTAACTAATTGTTTAAGTGATAAATTGCATTTATCCTTTTTATCTCTTATCTCTGTAGGAATATCCGATAAGCCATTTTTTCTATTCTCACTAATATCAAATAAGCTCCATATCTTGTACTCTTTTACTCCTCTATCTAAGGCTTCATATTTGCAGATAGCGTATAGGTTACCCATATCAGCATAATAATAAGTTTTGTGTTCTTTTTTAGATAGATATGTGTGCTTTTTTGTTTTTAATGGATTTGTAGCAGAAACATAACACCTTACACGTCTAATTTGTTTTTTTATAGTTTGCTTGGTCTTTTTATCTTTATAAGTCATAAAAATACCTTGTTCACAAGCTGATTTTAAAGATATCCCATCTGGGAATTGTTGTCTTATTCTTTGGAATAAATCTTTATCAACTATGGAGTTTTTCAGATCTTCCCAGTCCTTAAACCCTGAATCTTGCTTGCTTTTTTTGAATTTAAGTTCCTTTCTTTTTACATAATATATTTTGCCATCTGTTTTTATGCTTCCATCCTCGTTTTTCAACAATCTGCCTTGTTCATCCCTCAAGCCCTGAGTAATCGCACCGAAGAAAGAATCTTTATGTAACTGACCACGAATACTATCGCCCGTAATCCAACGTTTTGGTTGCGGTACTCTATCTTTATAAACTATTTTGTTACTTTCGTCTCGTTGCCAAACCACTTTGCCTCTCACTCTCCAGCGTTTACGAGCAGGTACCAAAGTTTGGTCTTTCGATACATGATTTATCAAAATGTTATCTTCTATAAATTTGCCTATTTCATTGGCTTTATTACCAAAACCGCATTGAGTAATCTCTTGTCTTAAATCACTTTGTAGCTCCTTAACTTGTGATTCCAATTTTTCCTTTTCTTCTACATTTGCATAATTAATGAGACTCTTGATTTCCTCAATTTGATAAAATATTTCCAGCATTTTGTCGCGTTTGGCAGAAGTAGGTATAAGGGTAAGTACTGTGGCATCTATTGCGTGATGTGAGTGTTTGCTTCGATCTTTTTTCTTTTCTATATCTTGTATCCCAAGCATTCTTCTATAATCCGATGTGTGTTTGCCGTTTTGCACTTCGACCCTGTTAAATACTGTTTTAAGATAATGATATGCATATTTGCTAATAATGCGTGTATCCACCAATTGACTGTTTTTAAAACTATCAGTTACCTCTTCCATTGTAAAACGGTTTAGTTTGTTTTGCCAGTAATTGAGTTCCATTTGCCATAAATGCCGTTGGCGGATACAGTGGTCTTTACGCTCCTTATCAGTGGCGAGTTTCGATTGTCCCTTCCAAAACTCAACATTGTTTTTTAGTCGCTCTACTTTGTCGAACCAAGGCTTCAGACGTGGCAGGATTGCAGTATAGTTGGCAGTGTCTTTATCATAATTTTCCAACTCCGTAGGTATTCTATTTTTCTTGATAGTACGATTGTAGTGGGCATCGCATATAGTCAAATTTGCCAACGAGTTGTCAAACGATTTACTTCTCGGAATAGTGTGCTCAAAATCCGATACATTGTCGTCAAAAAGACTATGTATGTTTATTAACTTGCCTGTATAGATACAGCGACATCCTTGTTCTAACCATAAACGATATTTTTTCAATAGTTTCTCTTCTGCTTTTTTGCGTTCATCTTTTTTCTTATAAATATCTCTTGTTATTTCTTTGAGTTCAAACACTTCATTATTAGGGTCGTCGTATCCACTCGTTAACGGCTCGTCGCTTGGAATATCGTATTGGTCGCATAACAAACGAACTTTGTCTATATTATCGTCGGTTGCAGATACTCCGTTGCGTAATTCCTCTATCGCTTTTCGGTATATCTCGTTTTCTGCGTTGCGTTCATCTTGGTATGTCTTTATTGCCCATCGCATATTTGCGTCGTTGATATCACGAGATGTCTCCACTACTATTCGTGTGTTTTCATCTATCAGCGGATTGTTCTCTTCGTCAACAGTTTTAAGCAAAGAGTTTATCTGTTTGCGAAGTGTATGTAATACTCGCATAGCCATTGGATTTTTTATTGCTCCAATTACCGGACTGCCCAATAGTTTCAATTCCCGATTATCTTCAATTTTTTGTGGTTTGGCAGGAGCGTAAGATTCAATCATCGAAGGATGATAAATCTTTTGTAAATTCTTTGCATCTAAGAAATGAAAATTTTCTGATAAGAAAGAAGACAAACTATTAGCGAGTTTTGGTAAAACATAATAATCTCTTTTTTCTGAATTGAAAAAGGATTGATATAACCGAGCTACTTCTTCCATTATTAATTGCTTTTCTTCTTCGTTCTTTTTCTCCCAGGTCTTCTCTCCATATTTGTTGCAACAAGCTTTTTCAATATCTTTTCGGTCATCTTCGTCGAGTGTGTAGTCATATTGTTTATGGGCAAATTGTTCAGTTTCGTCTAATGATTTATAGTTTGCAATCAAACTATTTGCTATATTCTTAATCTCTTTTTCTTTACGATTTTCTGAAATGATTTCACTGATTTTACTCACCACATCAGACGAGTTTTCTTCCCATTTTGCTTCGCCAAAAATGTCGGGTAGTTTTGCTAGTAGTACAGCCTCGGTGTAAATAAGCCCTTCTTCTAAAAAGCGATTGATGTTTCTGATAGCTTTTAGGCTCAGCATAGAATATCCTTGTTGAATATCGTTGTGTAACCTAACAAGAGCGTCTGCTTTCGTCTGGTCAAATCCCAGTGTGTGTTTAGCAAACTCACTCACAAATTCAGCTTCATCAAAAGAGAATGCTATGTGCCAAATATCCTCTGTCTTATAGGTTACTTTGTATTTGTTGCCATTATATTCCCTCTCTTTTTGTAATTCTATGATTTCCCAATTTTCACCTAATAAATTCTTTAATCTACCTGATATTGGACAACCGGATACATTTGTTTTATCACTATAATTTATGGTGCTTTTCTCTTTTTCTTGATTATACTCTAATACGTAAGAATGAGTATCTTCTTCTATCTCTTTTTCTACCCATTCTCTAATCTCTTGAAACTTAAAGTTTTTTGCAGTTCGCAAGAATTTGTCTTTATAGAGTTTTTGTTTTTTGTCTAATGTTAGGTTTTGCCAATCATCATTTGTGGATTTTCTATATTGAATATTGTTTATAAAACACCAAGCACGGAATTCTTCAAATTCAGGATGACTGATAGGACAGCGTGGCTTATTTTTCTCCAAAGTACATTTGCCGACTAATCCTTTTTGTGAGCGGAGCGGACGTTTGTAAAAAATAGTGCCCTCTCCCTTTTTTTCGCTCATTAACCTCTTATACAACTCACTATTTTTATCAAGTCCCTTTTGAAAATCAAAAATTTCTCTGATTTCATCTTTGTATTGCGACCGTACTGCCTGATATTGGCTACCTCGTATTCTTATTCCCTCTTTTTCGAGTTTGGCAAAAGCACAGCCGACGGTTTTTAATCGGTTCGCTTCTATATAAACTTTTAAATCTTTTGATTTCTTTTCTTCTGACTTTTTGAGTTCGGTAGTAACATCTATTTCCGTTTCATTAGAGAAGTCAATTTCTGTTGCTTCCTGTTCTTTCATAGTTTCGCCTTTACTGCTTTTGAATCCACGTCTCTGAGCAATGTGATATAGGGCTCTGCCAAGTTTGTATTTGTCTGTCTCTTTGTTGAAATCAAATTGTTTCTCCATCAACTCTGCTCTCAATTGGTATGGGCTTGAGTAATCAGACTTGCCGTCACCGTCAAAATCCAACCGCACCCACTGTTCAAATTTTTTTGCTTCGACAGGATATTGCCTTTTTAATCCTTTCTCCTTGTCGTATTTTCTCCATTTGTTCAAGTCTTCTATTGAAAGAGGGCAGTATCCTTTATTTATCAATAACTCTAATGT
>JBGZFC010000131.1:0-15697 GCA_041846575.1 Bacteroidota bacterium | reverse complement strand
ATTTCCATAACCGAATGCAATCCCGATAATAATCGGGAGCAGTTTGCGATTGTCAATAAACATGCAGACTCTTCTTGCCCCCCCGAAATTCTTCGGAACAAGCAGTAGTATCAAAAGTAAAGCACATCACTCTGTTGTCATACTGAATGAGCTTTTAGCGGAATGAAGTATCTGTATTTTTTAGATGCAAGACACAAGAGCCAAGGCTTAAGGACATTTTTATAATATTTCCTACAAAAGCTGACAGCTAACAGTTAAGGGCAAGATAGATTCTTCGCTTCGTTCAGAATTCGCATAATCGCCCTTAGGCAATGACAAAAACGGACGAATGTTGGGATTTTGACTACGTCTATTTTCAATTCAAGGCTTCTTTCCCAAATAATTTTGAAATCGTTTACTCGAAATCATTTCAAAGTAAAATGAAAATGTTTATCGGACAGCAATAATACCTTTTCTAAGTTTATGTAATAAACCGCCGAATGTCAGTTGTTAACCATAGGCATATTGAGTAGTGAGTGTTATGGAAAAAATGACTCAGCATACTCATAGTGATATATTTGTTTGGATGGAAGTAAGGGCTTGGTCGTCACCGCAAAGGTTGCGTGATTACCTACCTATGATAACTTGTTTACTAAAAAGACAGAACTGAGCACATTCTTATCAGTTCTGCCTTTAATAACGAAATATAACTAAAATCTGTTCGTCTAACTCATATTATGTTTATCCATACAATAGATCTGATATATTTTTCCTATTATACAAACAATTGATTTAAAGCGAGTTTATTATATGGAAAAATAATATCCAATAGAATAGAACAATAAATTGCTTCTTATCATAAAGATCGCATTATTAATATTACAATCCTTTTATTACCAACATAGGAATATCAGAGTGGAAAATCATTTTACGTGCTATTCCGGGATTGAATATGCGTGCAAATATTCCTCTTCTCGAACTTGACATGGTTATTAAGTCAATATTTTTCTCTTTCACGAGGTTATCGAGTTCACTTTCAATACTTTCATCTTTATCAAGAAGTTTATATCTGAATTCTATATTCGGATATTTCTCTTTCAAATATTTTTCTACTCCTGTAAGTTTTATCTTATTCCACACATCGTCTTTATCGCCAATATGCGTTAAATATACTTTTACAGGTGTGTGTTTAATAAAATGTACTGCCTTATCGAAAGCTTTAAACTCCCTTTCTCGAAAATTAGTAAGGAATATTATTTTCTCTATTTGTGAAATATCTTGGTATTTTGAATCTTCGGGAATTGCAAAGATAGGAGTTCGACAACCATCTATAACTTCTGCCGTAACGCTGCCAATAAGGTCTAACGACTTCGCATTACTTCCCCGTGTACCCATGACAATAGCAAGCGGACGAACTTTTTTTGCATAAGCAATAATCTCCTCTTCGGGCAATCCTTCAATTAAATCATAGGTAAAAGGTACGTCAGGAATTTCATTTCTTGAGATTTTTTCTTTCAGTTGCGACACAAAATCTGCCATATCTTTTTCTGTTTTCTTCCTTAACTCTTGATATATATCTTTATCGCCACCTTGAATAGAAAGAGAGTCGCCAAAAGGCATTGCCATATAGTCGAATGGGGTGAAAAAAATATGAATCAGTTTTACAGTCGAATCTGTGTCGCGTGCTAAATTAAATCCAAACTCGCATGTTTTGAATGTATAACTTGAAAAATCTATAGGGATAAGTATCTCTTTCTTCTCTTCTTTTTCTTTGCTATCCAAATCTTCTAATTTTTCCACTTGAGAAGTAAAATCTACCTGTTCTATAACAGCGAGTGCATTTTGTAGATCAGATTCGTTTATTCTGACACGTACATTGCCGGGAATGGATGGATGTATAAGATTAATTCCCTGGATTACTGCCGGTATGCCTTCATCTTCTAAGATAGTTTTTAATATTATTGCTTTTTCGTATGAATGAATGGCAACAGTTACAAGTTTATTTCCCGACTCGATATTGTTTTTGTTTTCGTCTTTTTCCATTGTTTCAGTAGTTTTAAGTAATTAAAAATAATCTGTCATTTTGTTTAGATTTTCACTTCGTTAATATGCTGTCATAATATTATGAATATTGAATTATGCACAAATCTGTTACTATATTCATCTCAATACTTACATCGGCAACATTGTATTATTACAAACTGTTGCTATTATACCCAATAGATTTTCCAACCATCATAAACAATAATCCCGATATTTATTTCCGATAAACAACATATCGGGACTATTGATTTCTCTTTTTATTTTTTAATTTATTGCTTCTTCGATGTCGTTATTTTCGATTTCGGGATACGATTCCAATCCTAAAATTTTAAGTGCTTTGTCAAAAATAGTTGTATCGTCCAACACCACTATCCCGCCATCAGGTCCTTGCTCAATATGGATACCCATACTGTTACCATCTTTAAAATTATATCCACCAAAATAGTTTCTTACTGTTTCGGGAGTCAGTCCCAACTCATCCGCTATTTGGTGGATACTCCCATCCGGAAGTTGATCTTTTAGTGCTCTCAGTTCGTTAAATGTTATTGTAATTGACATGGTTAATAAACTTTTTTATAATTAATAATTTCAACCTATAATTTGAGACCATAAACATACGCATTTTTTTAGGAAAAACCAATAAATTCCATTGTTTTTTAAAAATTTTTATTTTGTTGTATAGATTCAAGCAAATAGATACCTTTTTATTGATTTCTCAAATTTATCATAATAGCATATAACACGATAAATATACTTTCATTATTCGAGCATATAACCTAATAACGGCTCTTTTTGGGGGAAAACAGCAGGAAAAGGAGTCGCCATTTCATCAATGCGGAAACCTAATAGTATTTGTGCTAATTGACTCACTTCTACTTCAAAATGTATATCCTGTTTCTCTTCGCTATCTTCAAGTTTACCGTTTGTTACTACATATTGTGCATTGTTATGTTCTATAAAAGCATCGCTTACCTTAATTGAAAAAGATTTTTCAATATTTTGTTCGGCAAAAATTTTGAGCAAAGCAGCGGCATCTATTACTCGCGACATACCCAACAAGCTTTTCTTGGGTGGAAAATCAAACAGTTTAGCCTCTTCTATGATAACTCTGAATTCATCAATCGTTTTTTGTACAGTCATATCCCTGCTACGAAAAAATTTATCAAAAAGACTGTATTCTTCCGTAAGATGATTATCTGCATTTTGTGGTAAAGGTGGCATATAAATTCCCGCATCAAAAGTTTTAGTAAAACCGTACGGCTTATAAAATGAAATCAACTCTTCGCTTTGCGGAACTAATACGGCGAGCGGAATATTTCTATCATACAATTCAGTAAACGACTTCTCAATTAGCGCTGCCATAAATCCCATACCCCGCCATTCGGGCAAAGTGCAAAGTCCCGAATAGTATGCAACATCTATCTCCCTATTATGAAAAGTAAAGCTAACGGGCAGCATTTGCAAAGAAGAAACAGGTGTATTTTTTTGTAGATAGACCAACGTGTTTTCGTCACGATACTTCTCCCTAAAATATATCTCCATGTACGAATCGGAATCTCCAAACACGATTTTCCACATATCGTAAACTTGTAAACTTATTTCGGGATTAGCGTATTTAATCATCGAGAAATTCTACTTAAATCGTGCATTAAATTTTTCCAATAATATTTCGGGACAATAAGACAATTTTGCTTGACGCAAATTGTCTATACCCATATCTTCCTCACGATTGATATACTTGTAATTCGCCCCTTCATGCTCTATAAGCTGCTGATTAATAATAGTGTATGCTCCATGAATAGATGTAAAGGCTTTTTCAACATGCACTACGAAAGTATCGTCCGTAAGTCTTTCGCCTACAGAGAAGGCAGCAATTTCATTGTTAACACAAATAAGTCCTCCTTGCAAATCGAGATACTCAAAATTTTCGAGCATAAGAGTAGTTGCATAATCATCGTACACTAAAGACGGGTCTTTTTCTTTTTCATTCACTCTCATCCACTTTTCAAGCATATTTTTGCACTCTTCAACCAATTGCGGGTTATTTGTAAGGATGTGATATTTCCACTCATTTTCACGTTTAAAACGATTGATATGATTCCTTTTGCTTTGCAACTTTTTGCCTTTCAAGTGCATAAGACTTTCCGACAAATAAATATAGTCTGAAACACTACGGTTCAGTTCATAGTTGAATTTGCCGGGATACGACTCTTCTATTTTTTTTATCATATCATTTGTCAACCCTCTGATTTGAAATACAGTATCGTATTGTTTATGGTCATCAACAATCTTCTCGATACCTTCTTTTATATCACCTTTCCCGATGGGTAAAAGATACGAGTTGCGGTCGTTATAGTCTTTAAATCTGACAAACAACCAATCGTGTTCAACGGCAAACTGAGTTCCGAATCTTTTTGCCCAACAATATAGATTGGTAAAACATAAATCGGATGCTCTGTAATTTTGGAGATTTAAGTATGAATCTATTATCTCTTTATCTTTAAGTTCTATCGGATGAAATGCAATCATATATACATTGTTTACTATTGAATGAAACAAAGAAGAAGAGAAAAAGTTTAAACAAAAACGGAATGACAAAGCCATTCCGTTTTTGTTTTAGAGGTTGTTTAAAATTTTTTAAAGCCCATTATCTCTCTTACGGCTTTTATAGTTTTTTGTGCATTTTCGCGAGCTTTTTCGGCTCCTTCACAAGTAACTTTTCTCAGATATTCATTATCGTTTTCAATATCAATTATGCGTTCTCTGATGGGCGACACAGCCTTGATAATATCTTCCGCAAGCTGTTTTTTCAAATCGCCGTATCTGATTTCGCACGTATTCCACTTATCTTCAAAATGTTGAACAACTTCTTCCGTAGAGACTACTCTAAGTATGGTAAAAAGATTTTCTATATAATCGGGTTTTACCGAATTTGGCTCAGTGGGACCGGAGTCGGTTAACGCACGTTTTACCTTTTTTTCTATCACTTTAGGCTCATCCGCCAAGTATATACAATTTCCTTCCGATTTGCCCATCTTACCGCTACCGTCCAATCCGGGAATTTTCACTAACTCTTGTCCAAAATTATACGCTACCGGCTCTTTGAAGAAATCTACTCCATAAAAATTATTGAATCGACGTGCAAAACGACGTGTCATCTCCAAATGTTGTTCCTGATCTTTTCCGACAGGAACTTTATCGGCATTATGTATTAAAATATCTGCCGCCATAAGCGTTGGGTAAGTGAGTAAACCCGCATTCACATTTTCGGGTTGCTTACGAGCTTTTTCTTTAAACGAAGTTGTTTTTGCAAGCTCTCCCATATAGGCATGCATATTCAGATAAAGATAAAGTTCTATAATTTCGGGAACATCACTTTGTACGTAGATTACCGACTTTTGCGGGTCGATGCCGGCTGCCAGATAATCTATCAATACATTTTTCACATTTTGGTGCAACTCTTTCGGATTGGGATGCGTAGTAAGAGAATGAATATCTGCAATGAAAAAATAGCATCTGTTTTCATTCTGCATTTTTATAAAATTGCGTAAGGCTCCGTAATAGTTACCCAGATGTAGATTGCCCGTTGAACGAATTCCACTTAAAACTACTTCCATATTATTAATTTAAAAAAAATCAACATCAATGTTGGTTACTTAAATGCAAAAATACAATTTTTTTCCATAGTAATCCTTTTTCATATAGATTTATTCACACAGGATTAGGTAAAACAATATTTAGTTATTACTTTTGCACTCAACGACTGTAAAATAACAAGAAGAAAGTACCCTTTTTATAAAACTTCATATAATAAAAATAATTTATGAAAGGAATTGTTTTGGCCGGCGGCTCAGGTTCGCGCCTTTACCCGATTACAAAAGGGATATCTAAACAACTAATCCCTATTTACGACAAACCAATGATTTATTATCCCATTTCTGCTCTTATGCTTGCAGAGATAAAAGAGATATTAATAATTTCGACACCTTCAGACTTGCCCGGATTTCGCCGACTATTGGGCGACGGGTCAGACTATGGTATTCGCTTTGAATATGCAGAACAGCCAAGCCCCGATGGACTTGCTCAGGCATTTATCATAGGTGAAAATTTTATAGGAAACGACAGTGCTTGTTTGGTACTGGGTGACAATATTTTTTATGGAAACGGTTTTCTTAAAATGCTACGTCAAGCTGTAAAAGATGCTGAAACCGAAAACAAAGCAACCGTTTTCGGGTATTGGGTAAATGACCCCGAAAGATATGGTGTTGCCGAGTTCGACAGCAAAGGAAATGCCATAAGTATTGAAGAAAAACCCCAAAAACCAAAATCGAATTATGCCGTTGTAGGACTTTATTTCTATCCTAACAAAGTAGTTGAAGTAGCAAAAAACATAAAACCATCGGCAAGAGGCGAATTGGAAATAACATCTGTAAATCAGCAATTTTTAGAAGATAAAGAGTTGAAAATACAACTTTTCGGACGAGGTTTTGCATGGCTCGATACAGGCACACACGACTCTCTTTCCGAAGCGTCCACGTTTATAGAGGTATTGGAAAAACGACAAGGACTTAAAATTTCTTGTCTGGAAGAAATTGCATGGCGAAATAAATGGATTTCGGACAAAAAATTGCAAGAACTCGGCGAAAGCATGAAGAACAATCCTTACGGACAATATCTGTTAAAACTTATTTCTTCAGATTAAACAAATTGTTCTTACCTTTTTTTATCTAAATTCAAAAATGAATGTAATTAAAACCCATATTGAAGGTGTACTTATATTAGAACCGAAAGTTTTTATCGATGAACGAGGATATTTTTTCGAGTCGTTTTCTCAACGCCTGTTTGAAGATAGAGTAGCAAAAACAGTCTTCGTACAAGACAACGAAAGCAAATCGAGATACGGTGTATTGCGAGGTCTTCACTATCAACACCCACCATACGAACAGGCAAAGTTAGTTCGTGTAGTGAGTGGCAAAGTATTGGATGTGGCTGTGGATATTCGTCCACAATCGCCAACATTCGGGCAACACGTAGCAGTAGAACTTTCTGAAGAAAACAGACGTCAGTTCTTTATCCCGCGAGGTTTTGCTCACGGATTTGCCGTACTTAGCGAAACAGCTGTTTTTCAATATAAATGCGACAACTTCTATGCTCCCGACCACGAAGGCGGAATATTGTGGAACGACCCTTCGTTGGCTATCGACTGGAGACTGCCCGAAAAAGATATTATACTGTCTGAAAAAGACAAAAAATACAGCACTTTAAAACGATAGTTGATAATAAACGGAGAAACAATCATCTAAAAAAACAAAAGAAAATATCAAAAGCAATGGATAATAATTTCAAAAAAAATATACTAATCACGGGCGGTGCCGGATTTATAGGTTCGCACGTGGTAAGACTTTTTGTACAAAAATATCCCGAATATAAAATAATAAATTTAGACAGCTTGACTTATGCCGGCAATCTTGCAAATCTGAACGACATTAAAAATGCACCAAATTACAGATTTGTAAAAGCCGATATTTGCAACTTTGACTTGATGCAACAAGTTTTTGCCGATTATCAAATAGGCAGTGTAATTCATCTTGCTGCCGAAAGCCACGTTGACAGAAGCATAAAAGACCCTTTTCTTTTTGCAAAAACAAACATATTGGGAACATTGAATCTGTTGGAGGCAGCACGACGTGCGTGGAGTAACAGAAAAGACGGCTTTGAGTCTTGCCTATTTTATCATGTATCAACAGACGAGGTGTACGGAGCACTCGAATCGGACGGAGCTTTATTTACCGAAGAGACAAGATACGACCCTCACAGCCCATATTCCGCATCAAAAGCATCATCAGACCATTTTGTACGAGCATATCACGACACTTACTCTCTGCCGACAGTAATATCAAACTGCTCAAACAATTACGGTCCGTATCAATTTCCGGAAAAACTTATCCCCCTGTTTATCAACAATATTCGTCATAATAAGCCTCTCCCGGTTTATGGGAAAGGGGAGAATGTTCGCGACTGGTTGTATGTAGAAGACCATGCCCGAGCCATAGATACTGTTTTTCACAAAGGAAAATTGGGCGACACATATAACGTCGGAGGATTTAACGAGTGGAAAAATATCGACTTGATTCATGTAGTGATAAAAACCGTAGATAAACTCTTGGGAAGAGAAGAAGGCGTGTCGCAAAAACTTATTACATTCGTAACGGATCGAGCCGGACACGATTTCAGATATGCCATAGATGCCACTAAATTGAAATCGGAATTGGGATGGGAGCCGTCCCTGCAATTTGAAGAAGGCATCGAAAAGACCGTGCGTTGGTATTTGGAAAATCAAGATTGGCTGGACAAAGTAACCAGTGGCGACTACTTAAAATATTATGACGAAATGTATGAAAAGCGATAGATTGTATATATCAATACTAACACAAAACAGAGCCAACCAATCATTGCGAACAGGTTGGCTCTTGTTGATAAATATCCCAAAATAATACTATCGTTGCATTGACTTTGTAATATCCTGCATCGTACCGTTATTGATGCGATATAGCCGTTGATTGGTGGTTTTCTTATCCAATCCGCCAAGCGATTGAATATATTCTCCCAATTTAATGAAATCGAAATAACGCAAATACTCCTGATTTTGCAATCTGTTGTTTCCCGAATACCAAGCGGTTTTAATTTTTCCGTCCCACTTCTCGCGAATAAAAGCGGCTAATCGGCACAACTCATCGGGAGCAGCATCTCCCCCCATAAAACAGGCACAAGTTATCGATTTCTCATATTTGCCAATCAAATCGGAAAGGGCTGTTTCGGATAGCTCATCCCCAATATCGTCTCGCAGGTGCGGACTATGGCAACCGACACAACGATGCGGACAATTGGACAGATTGATAGCCAACGTTACCTCATCGGGGACTTCTTGAAAAACAATATCCCAATCCACATATTTCAGCATAACACGGTCTCTTTTTCTTTTTCCATTTTTCCGTAATATCGCTTACTTGCTTCCACTTGTCGCGCTGACGAGAAGTTGCTCACACGTTTCATATAACCGATGATGCGTGTCAGGTAATCCACATCTTTCGATGCACATTTGGGGCATTGCTTCAAATAACGTTTATCTATGCAACCGCAATCGTTGCACACCGTATTGGGAATATTAAATGTGAAATAGTTGCATCCTTCACGTGCCGCCACACGCAACAGTTGGCGATATTGATTTTTCGTTAGATGCTCTTCCAAATTCATGTGCAGAGCCGAACCGCCTGTTAATCTGTCTATATATTTTCGTCCGTGCAGACGGAATTTATCAATAACATTGAGCGATGTATCTTCCACGCGATAAAAATAGCTGTTGTAGCAGTCACGCGGAACGAAGTAACCATCGTCCTTGTCCCATTTGGCATGTTTCACGCCCACGTTTTCGGCGGGAATCATTTCGCAGTTGAACATTACTTCGGATGAGCGATATTTTTTGTTGTAACGCTCAATAAGCCCAAGTATATCCTGAACGAAAGTCAAATATTCTGGATTATCGTTTATCTCCATACCGCAAGATTCGGCAGCTTCAACCAATCCGTTTACGCCAATGGTAAGGTATTGCCTACCCATATTGATATATCCGGCATCGAAAAGCGGGAGCATCCCCTTTTCTTGCAACATTTTCAAGTTTTCGTTGTATGCAAGTTGTACTTTGTGAGCCAAATCTACCACTTCGGATAGAAAATCCAAGTGAGATTGACCTACACGTTTGGCAAACTGTACACAACGATTGATATTGATAGTCAAAACACTTTTCGAACCGGTTGAAACACCTCCGGCTCCAAGCGTATAACTGAATCCGTTATCTTGAATCTCATTACGCAAACGACAACAGCTTGATAGCGAATCGGCATTCTCGCTCATGTATGTAAAAAACGAATGTCCTTCGGCATACATCTCTGCCGTAAAATAGGCATATTCTGCATCAATCATATCGTCGCCTTTGGCAAGCAGCGCCATCGTTTCCACAGGAAAAGTAAGAACCGTTTTTGTTCGTTCCGCATTGAACCATTTCATAAACCGTTTTTGGAGCCAACTAAGCGATTGCCAAACAGGACGAGTGCCGTCGGGAAATACAAATTCGCCGAACAGACTTTCGAAATAAGGACGGTCGTAATAGGCTATATTCCAGAAAACAGCTTGAAAATTGCGTGCTCCGGTGGGTTGATTAATCGAATAGACAATTTGTTCGAAACAGTCGCAAATAACTTTATCTATAGTTCGACGGCGTTTTGACAAATCAACAACATCTTCTATACGATTGAAGTAATCATCGCCATATTCCAAACGAATAAAATAGTCCATATACATCAAAAATTCGGGAGTAGCACAAGCTCCGCTCAACATGCTGGATACGATAAAAACCAGATTTACAAATCCGCCGCAAAACGATTTGAGATTGGTAGGCGGAGTTGAATTTCCACCGACAGGTATGGTACCGTTCAACAACCACGGATACATTGTGATGCTGGCACAGTAATTGGCAAGATTGGTTTCGTCGTTTTTATAAATAAAGTGCTCGTTAAGCATCCCGATATATTTATCGGCACACTCTTTTCCGTACATCTCTTTTATCCTGTCGGTCAGCATCTTTCTGTTAAGGTTAATAAAGCTCTTTTTGGGCAGTTCACCTATAAGTGTGGCAATATTTTTCTTTTCCACATTAGCATTTGAATCAAATTTACTCCCCGTGGCAGCATTTTGCGCTTCGCAGTAATCTATCAGGAAGGTCATTTTATCTCGAATTTCACGAGTTTCGGTATGCTTTTGTCTATACAGCATATAAGATTTGGCTACGGCGAAATATTTTTCCGCCATAAGAGCCACTTCCACCTGATTTTGAATATCCTCTACCGTCATACCGTCAGAGATATGAACACGAGATAGAATGGAGATGAAATCGTCTTGCGTAGCAAAAGTGCCGACCGATAAGAATGCTTTTGCTATTGCATTTTCAATTTTTTGTATAGAAAACGGTACACGCTTCCCGTCTCTTTTCACGATATAAATTTCTTTGTTACCCATTTTTGTTAGACTATTTTAGATGTTTATTAAAATAAAAAATAAATTTTCTGCTTGGTTATTGAGATGTTTACCTCCTCTCTGTCTCCTCTACCTTCGACATTTCCCTCTATATAAAAGTGGAAAGAAAGCGATAAAGTATTCAATGATGAGTGTACATAGCTAAAGGCAAACAGCCTAAAGCCATCAATCGGTATAGCAAGATAGTCTGAAAAAAACAACTTAATGCCTGATAGATTTCTATTTTGGACTGCCTTTTTACCCGAAAGACATCAAAAAAATGTATTTATACGCAAAATGGCAGGTCTTCTGACTTACTCCTGTTTCTGAACGCCTTCCCATCCGATGTGTTTTATCGAGACAGTGGCAAAGGATTTGTTCAGCACATTATATAGAGCTTACAGCAGCGGGAACTGTTGCCGAATTTCACGGCATTCCCTTTTAATCTTAATCCGAAAAGAAAATCCGGAGAAGAACCAAATGCTCCGCAAATGTAAACTATTATTTTTATTTAAACAACAAAGTTTTCCCAAAAAGTTATCAACAAAAACAATTAAATAGCAACAAATTATTAATTATAAAATACTTATCAGATTACGCATTTATAAAAAAACAAAAAAGAGATGCTATAAAAACAGCATCTCTTGAAAACTTTTTGAAAATTAAATTCAAAACTATTTCCCAAAACACAATATTAATCACCTAAATGTTCATTCCAAGACTCAGCTTCTGACATATCAAGATGTCCCATCCATATCTTACGTAAATTAGCAAAATCACCCAAGCCAATCATGTGACAATTGCTATTTTCCACGGTATAGCCCAATTTACGAAGTTTAAGTTTCCAACTAAATTCGGCTTCATGGTCAGGCTCGTAAGGATTTACGTCGGCTACTGTTTGCGGATGTTCCAAATCTCCTGCCATGTCGTTATGAGCGTGGTCTCCGGCTACCGACATAAGAGGGATAAGGTGCACAACGACGTTGTTAGGTGCTTGCTGAGTCGCTCCATTTGCCGAATTATCGGCTTGCGGATTTCCGGTGGCGACAGCCAACTCGTGACGAATGTATGAAAACATCATGTCGCCGTAATCCACTGTTCCCACAAAAATGCGTTTATTGCCACCGTCAAGGCTCTGCAAAGCTGCTTCAAGTTGCGAATAACGTATATTGGCATGCACATACTCTTTGTCCGGATTTCCATGTCCCATTAAAACAACATATTCATTTTTAGCAACTTTATCTTTACAAAACTCGTCGTATAAAACCGAAGCTACTGCACTCACATCGTCTTCGGTATCGTCCTCGCCGTTATCGGCTAACAGACAAGCTCCTTTGGCAACCTTAATATCGGGAAACTGAATCATAAAATTCTTTTTCACGTCAGTATTCATAAGGCTTAGATACTCTTCACCCGGAATAACGTGTAACGATTGCACTCCTACGGTTTTATAACCTGCTTCTCCTATTGCGCGTAACCACAAATCGGGTTGCGCGTAATATTTTCCAAGTATTGCACCCACACGCGAAATACATGTGCGTGAAGTAAATGAAAGATAAATATCGGCATCGGGATATTTATTCTCATAATCTCTAATAATTGCGGCATAGGTAGTTTGCGGCAATTCGTATGTACTTCCGAAAGTACAAAGCAAAATGGCAGTGTCGTGTTTTTTGTTAATTTGCACAGGGTTTTTGACATCGACAACGGGATCTTTTTCACATGAAGTCAGTGTAACTGCTGTGGCAAACAAAAGTGCCATAAATAAATAATAAATCGTCTTCATCTTTTTTGAGTTTTTAAAATTTAAAAAATATTACTTTACAAAATTATTCACCTTCGCTTTCTGCATCTGTTCTCTGCATTGGCGGAATATCGCTTTTTGTCATGCGTGAACTTTTCGCATTCTCATTATTTTGAAACTGAATATTCACTGACATATAAACTGTTCGTCCGGGATTAGACGTTCCTCTGTTTCGTCCGAAAGGAGTTCTGTCAACATAATTAAATATGTTATCAACTCCTGCATTAATATCTAATTTCAATTTCTTTAAATTCAGAATTGAGTGTGTAGTGTTTATACGCCAAAGTTGATACGGTTTAGTATCTCCATCGGTAATATAGTATCTTTTGGATTGATAGCGACCAAACAGACTTACGCCTAATCTATATTCAGTCCATCTATGCTCCCATGCTGCTCTGAAAGTAGCATTATGAAATGAAGTCCCGTTTATGGGTTTATATTCCAAAAAGTTAAGTTGCTCAGGGTCTTGTGCTTTAGCTTCGTTATAGCTATATCCTCCACCTAAAGAGAGACCGCCATCCAACTTCAAACCAAACGTTAAATCTCCCCCAAAACTACGTGCATTGGCTAAGTTGGCATACTGCATAGTTTCTTCAACCTCTAACATGTGGTCTTCTGGCGATGTAGGAATAGGCTGCAAAGCAATCATATCGCGTAAACCATTGTAATACAGGGTTACATTTGTATTAAGTTTTCTACCGTGATATTCCATTCCTACGGAATAATAGTTTGAAATTTGAGGGCGTAGATTTTCGTTTCCGTAGTAAGCTTTCAATTTTGTCATAATAGTTGCCAGATAACTGTAATACAACTCTTTCACGGTTGGGGCTTTAAATCCTCTCGAGTATGAGCCTCGAATGTTAAAATCATTAACTTTATACATTACCGATATTTTGGGTGTTGCAATTTGCCCAAATTCTTTATGATGCACAAAACGTACTCCGGGAGTGATATTCAGCACGGGAGTAATATTTATTTCATCTTGAACATAAGCCGATAAGGTGTAAGCCGAAGCTCTCTCTCCTCCCGATAATCGCATAGGCGAGATAAGTATCTCGTGGTTGTGTTCTACACCTCCGCTTACTATATGCTTTTCTCCGAAATGAAATACACCTTTCACGCGTGATAACAATCTTCGTTGCGAACTTTGCAACACATGATCTCCCGGATAAAATACGATGCGATTTCCGTCTTCGTCAAAAAAGTCGGTATATTCACGCTGCGTGTAATCGTAATAATAATCGTATATTCCGTAAGATACATCAGCCGACAAACGATTTTTCTCCGACAAACGATAAACAGCATCAACAGAGCTGTTTACATCATGAAAATGAAAATTCTTTAATTGCCACTGCGGAACTCCGGATGGTCTGAATGTTCGCCGCTCGTAAACAGACGCATTGCCACTAAGAGATAATTTCTTGGAAATATCGTATGAAACCGATTGAGATATTTTGTAGTTGTAGGAACGACTTACGGTACGAGTAACTGAATTTTCATAAAGTTGATGTCTAAACCATTCTAATGTGGTATTTTGCCACCCGTCAGTACGTTTAAAATTGAATGAAGTTGTAGAATTAAGTTTGCCGGTCTTAAAACCAACAGTATTGTTTTGCATATAATCTCCATAACAGCCAACTCGCGAAGTATTACTAACATTCAACAAATCTCTGTTTTTGCGTGTAATAAAGTTAACCACTCCGGCTATTGCATCAGAGCCGTAAAGAGCTGATGCTGCTCCTTTCACTATTTCGATACGCTCAATATTTGCCATATTGATTGTATTCAAATCGTTTTGCCCGCCTAAATCACCATTGATTTTCTTTCCATCCAACAGTATGAGGATATAATTATTACCCAAACCATTAAGTTGCACACCCGCCCCCATATCGCTTCCGCTAAAACTAAATGAAGCACTGAGTGCACCTAAAATTTCCTCGATGCTTCGTCCGCTATAATTTCGCAAAGCCTTACCGGATATTACCTCGGTCTGCACCGGAGCTTCTTTCATGTAATGCTCCGTTCCGGTTCCGGTAATCACAACTTCGGGCAAATATTGCAAACTGTCAAGATTGTATTGCGAATACAGTAATACCGTCACATTTAAGAAAATGACAAAGACAAAAATGCGTATTTTTACACGTTTCATGTATATCCTAATCTAAAATCTCGAAATTGAAACAAGGTAAACGTACACACATAGCGGTATGACAAGAAAAATATTATTTGGAAATATACCGTACGCCATCTTCAAGCTTCAATCCTCGAAAGCTTTTTTGACATTTATTAAAATTTGGCAGGTTTTCTGACTTACTCCCGAATTTGAACGCCTTCCCGAAAGCACGCATTGCAACTTTCAGTGGCAAAGGGTTTGTTCAATTCGTTGGTGTAGATAGTTGTCGAATTATTGATTTACAAATAAGCCGAACTGATTGATTGTCAACAAAAATCTAATCTCTAAAATCTAGCAATCGTATCGTTTACTTGTTTACTCGTCAACTTGTTTGCTACAACAAGAGCTTACAGCAGCGGGTCTGTTGCCGATTTTCACGGCATTCCCTCTCTCGTCTCAACAGAACAGAAATTTCCGTCAAGAACCAAATATTTCACAAAGGTATATTATTATTTCTTAATCCACAAAAAAAATAATAATCGGAAACACAAAGGTAGATTCAACAAGCAAATGCAATTTTGTTGTTTACAAAGTTATAAAAGATTTTGAATGGTTGTTTGTAATTTAGATTTTTTCTTGGTCTTCTATTGATTTTATATTGTATATCGCTAATATTCTTCATATTGAGT
>JBGZFC010000130.1:0-8744 GCA_041846575.1 Bacteroidota bacterium | reverse complement strand
ATAATCCCAAATTACGCAGTAGGCTTTTAAGCAACAGACAATAAGCTATAATTCAATGAGATAGATTTTGCAAAGTTTTTTTTGACAAACTTCATTAATTTACAATATATCAACAATTTAAACAAGAGGCATCTTTTCTACTGCGTAATCTGGGATAATTGCAATTACTGTTTTATCAAAGCAATAAACTCTTCTCGTGTTTTTTGTTGATTGAATATTCCCGTAAAATCGGAGGTTGTTGTTATGGAGTTTTGTTTTTCCACTCCACGCATTTGCATACACATGTGCTGTGCCTCTATCACCACCATAACTCCCATCGGACTTAGCGTATTTTGAATACACTCTTTTATTTGTGTCGTCAAACGCTCCTGCACTTGCAAACGATGCGAAAAAACATCTACCACACGTGCAATTTTACTCAATCCCGTTATATGCCCGTTTGGAATATAAGCCACGTGTGCTTTCCCGAAAAACGGCAATAAATGGTGCTCACAAAGAGAATAGAAACCGATATCCTTCACTATAACCATCTGCCTGTAATCTTCTTCGAATAGAGCCGACCGCAATATTTCTTCCGGATTTTGCCAATATCCCCTTGTAAGGGATTGCATAGCCTTTGCTACACGTTCGGGGGTTTTAATCAAGCCTTCTCGGTTTACGTTCTCTCCCAACAACGAGATAATTTCTTTTACATGGCTTGCAATAATTTTTCTGTTTTTTTCCTGTTCTTCTGATGACATTTTATTATATATTTTTTAAAGCGTGCCAACAGGTATTTTTACCTCATCTACAACAATATACATCTCTTTTCCAAAAGCAGGAAAAGCTGCTTTCATTGTTTTGAGTACTTCATTTGCTTCTTCTCTCGACTTAAAGTTGCCCACCCTCAAACGCCAAAACGGAGAATCAAAAGATACAACTGTTTCGTGTTCGGGGAAAGATGAGTTTACAAGTCCCTGCTTATAATATGCTTCATTTTTTGACGTACGTTGGTTGTTTCCCGAAAAAGCCTGAATTTTGTAACCACGCATTTTAACGTACTGAACATCTCCATCGCGTGTAGAATAGACGGTACGTGGCGGAGCCATATCTCGCCCAACTATCTGCCTTATTGATTCATCTTCATAAATTCTCACGGTTCCTTTGTCCGGTGAATCTTTTGTCAGTTCATCTACGATTGCTCTGTTGTTTTGAGCCATCAATGGAGCACACAACATAAACAGAATCAATAATATTACCTGATTTTTACAATTAAATTTCATAACCCTCTATCTATTAAAACTAAAACGCTTCAATAATCGGCATAAATTTTTCGACACTCAAAGATGCCCCTCCAATCAATCCGCCATCGACATCTTTGTTGGAAAACAGTTCTTTCGCGTTTGACTCATTACAGC
Organism: Bacteroidota bacterium; assembly: GCA_041846575.1. Lineage (GTDB taxonomy): Bacteria > Bacteroidota > Bacteroidia > Bacteroidales > Dysgonomonadaceae > JBGZFC01. The sequence goes on along the minus strand of JBGZFC010000130.1, from coordinate 7,347 downwards.
TTCCACCGTAAAGAATAGATGTGTTTTCGGCAATATCTTTACCATATTTACCTTCCAAAACCGTGCGGATAAACGCGTGCATCTCTTGTGCCTGAGCGGCAGTAGCCGTTTTTCCTGTACCAATAGCCCAAACCGGCTCATAAGCCAAAACTATTTTCGAGAAATCCGACTCTGAGAGGTCGAACAGAGATTTTTCGATTTGTGATTTTACAATTTCGAAATGTTTCTCCTGTTCTCTCTCTTCAAGTACTTCACCAACACAAAAAATCGGTATAAGTCCGTTTGCAAGAGCCATATTCACTTTATCTTTCAATAATTCGGGCGTTTCGTGATAGTATGTGCGACGTTCGCTATGTCCCAAAATAACATATTTAGCACCTGTTGATGCTACCATTTCTGCCGATACTTCGCCGGTGAAAGCTCCCGAAGTTTTATCGGCACAGTTTTGAGCCGCAACTTTTATCTTATTTGAATCTACAGCTTCACTCACTTGTGCCAAATGAATAAACGGTGTTCCTAAAATTACTTCACAATTTAATTTTTCACCTTGTAATCTGGCATTCAGTTCTTTTGCTAAGGTCAATCCTTCTTGCAGGTTTTTATTCATTTTCCAATTTCCTGCTACAATGTTTTTTCTCATATCTTTATATTGTATTGGTTTGTTTTTTCTTCTGTAATTTAATATCTAAAAACTTTATAATCAGTAATGGAACTACAAACAATAATATTACAACTATCAACGTGGTTGAAAAATTTTTACGTGGTGTTACAATTTCAGAAAATTTGTTCTGTTTAACTTTCTCGGCAACAAACCTCACCTCATTATCAGCCCATTTATTAATTACATTTCCATCTTTAATCAGGATCAATCCCGGATTTGAACGAATCATTGTTTTAAGCACACGCTCATCTGCATGACAAATATGAAACTTTTCTCCTGCCGACTCTGCCCAATCTTCTATTTGCTCTGTTGATGATGATGTTACCAAATAAAAATTATATCCATATTGATTCGACAGACGACTTATCTCCTTAAAACTCTCTATCCGCTTAGTACGCATCGTTTGCAAATCGTACGCCACCATTAGAAAAGAGTATGCCGGATCAGATAAAATCTGTTCGGTAATATCAACAGGCTCGGGAGCAAAGTCGTCATCAGAAAAATCCTCAAACGAAAGAGAATGAATAGAAAAATCCTCAATTTTGGGTTTTTCCCCCTCTTTTACCAATTTGGTTTTCATATCTATAAATGTCCACGTTGAGTCATTCCAGGGATAGTTCTCCTCCGTAAATTCTCGCTCTTCTCCGTTTTTACTATAGATAAAAATGTTTTCAAATTGATCTGCTTTTGCAGGGTCAACATACATGTTGGAGGTAATGTTTTCTCCAATTTTATAGGGACGAAAATCGAAAACAGGCAGATTAATAATATTGTATATCGAGAAAACGACACCGAAAACAACACCAAATAATGCGACCATCCAAGCCGTATGCTTCGAAAATAGCGGTTTTATTTTACTACGATTAATTAATAAAACGGCAGAACATACAGCCAGAACAATATTTTTATAAAATGTTTCCCAATTGCCGATAACCCAGGCATCGCCAAAACATCCGCAATCTTTTACTGGATTTTTTATTGCTATCCACAACGTAAGGGGCAAGAAAAAAGCCATAAACAGAGTTGCTCCAATTGATGAAATTTTTCGATATATACCTGTTAAAACGAATACTCCTATTGAAAATTCGGCAACTATCATAACGACTGCCACTGGCAGCGCCATCGCAAATAAATCTGTCAAATCAAACGAAATCAAGTAATCTTGAATTTTGTATGTAAAACCCAATGGATCAACAGCCTTAACAAACCCTGAGAAGAGGAATGTTACGCCAATAATAAATCTTGACAATTCGACAAGGATAACCGAAATGATGCCTCTGTTTTTCATCTTCTTCTATTCACCAAAGTGCAATTTGATTAATCCGAAAAGAGAGTAATTTATCATATCCATATAGTTTGCATCAACTCCTTCCGATACAAACGTTTTACCTTCATTATTTTCAATCTCTTTGGTTCTTTGTATTTTCATCAATATCAAATCGGTATATGAAGTTGTACGCATCATACGCCACGCCTCGTCGTAATCGTGATTTTTGTCGAGCATCAATTTTTTTGTTTTTTGGATAAACTTGTCATATAATTCAATTGCTCTCTCCGGCTCAATATCTTTATCATCAGCATATCCCAATTCCAATTGAATTAATCCGATAACACAATAATTTACAATTCCGATATACTCCAAAAATATACCTTCGTTAATTTTACTCTCTTTTTTTGTCTCTAACGAACGAATTCTTTTCGCTTTTATCAAAATTTGGTCTGTTATTGAGTGTGGTCTCATTATACGCCACGAGGTTCCGTAATCTTTTAGCTTTGTAGTATATACTTCTCTACACAAGCCTATTACCTCATCAAACTGCTTATTGGTTGTACTCATTTAAGAAAAAAACTGTTATCGAAATTATTAAATAAAACAAAGGTAAATAAAAAAAAGAAAAGGCACAAATTATCAAGAATTTGCACCTTTCATAATTATGAAAACATTAACATCTTATGAAACTCGTAACGATTTTCCCACCCTTAAAGTCGTTTTGGTCGATATTTTATTTACTTTACACAGATGTTTTACAGAAACACCGTATCGTTTGGCGATTACACCCAAAGTGTCGCCTTTCCTGATTCTGTGATATTTAACATCGCCATCTACATATTTATTACTTGACGATTTCGACGATTTATAATTGCTATTACTTCCTGCTCTGCCGGCTACTACCGAACTGCTGCTATTTGTTTTTCTAAAGCTATTGCTATTAATAACATATTCGTCGCGATGACATACTTTATTGTCGAAGTCGATAATAAAATTAGGGTTGATAGGTCTGCCTAGGAAACGAGTTTCAAAATGAAGGTGTGGTCCGGTTGATCTTCCGGTATTACCACCTAAGCCGACCGGCTGACCTGACTTAACATAGTCGTTTTCTTTAACTAAAAACTTTGAAAGATGACCATAAACTGTTTCCAGACCGTTCGGGTGGCGTATCACCACATACTTTCCATAACCGCGTCTTTCGTATTGAGTTACTCGTATTTTTCCGTCGAAAGCGGCATATATTGTATCTCCCACTTGCACTTTAAGATCAACACCATAATGATATCTGCGACGACGAGTACCGAAATTGGATGTCATATAGCCTTCGTGCGGAATAGTAAAATTAGAGAGATCTACTTTATACGATGCTGGAACATCGTTGAGTGCACCGTATATATTTACGAAAGAGTTGGACCAAATTCCGCCATAAAGTTCATCGGCAGGAATTCCACTTGCATCAAAATTACGACTCGCCTCTGCTTCATCAAGAGCAGACATATCCATCTTTAGTCTGATTCCATCGGCGAATAATTTGTTGTTTTTATCATTGAAACTCGAACTGTGTAGCTGTTTATATTCAACTTCCGAACGAGTCTCTACTTTTGATTTTTGAGAAAATGAGTTTAATGTTACAAACATGGATGCAGCGGCAAGAATCACCTTTGCATTCGACAATAAGCTTTTAATCTGCATAAGTTTATTAGTTCCTATTTCTAATTCGTTAATGCTTTATCTATTTTTCTTCATCGGAATATATAACCGATCCTAAAATTTGCGGAAAATCATACAATTCATCTTCATTGAAAAATCTTTTCAGCTCAATTGCCGCATTTCCCTCTGAATCTGATGTGTGGATTATATTCTCTTGCATACTTATACTGTAATCTCCTCTTATCGTGCCCGGTTCAGATTCTCTACCATTTGTGTTACCCGTCATTTTTCGCACAACCCTTACAACGTCAAAACCTTTAACTGCCATAACAATTACAGGACTTGACTGCATAGAACGTTTGATTCGTCCAAAAAATGGCTTATCACTCAAATGAGCGTAATGCACGTTCAACATCTCGTCGGAAAGATTTATCATTTTAATGCCGATAATTTGAAGTCCTTTCTTTTCAAATCTCGATATTATCTCTCCAACTAACCCACGTTGAATGGATGATGGTTTGAAAATCACTAATGTTTTCTGCATTGATTTTTCCATTCAGAAAAATAAAGACCTTTTGAGAAATAACTTTTTTCGCAAATTATTTTTCAAAGTAAAACTTTTCTTTTCCTTTTTCCAAATAATTCAACGTTCGGTTATGTTAAGTATCCGTAACACTTTTTTAAAAAATCCTAATACCTAGACGTAATTAGCTTATAAACAACAACATAAACAACAATATGTTTTAAAACATATTTTCTCAATATCGACTCAAAAATCACTCATTACGACATCAAACTGTAAATCTGACTATTATAACGAATTAGTAGGAGTTAGTATTTAGCGATTCCGCATTTCGGAATTATTCAACTAAGCAACTTAGACAAAACATCTTCTATTTTACAAGCTTAATCAATAAAACCAATTTCACAAGCATCATCGTCACGCAGTCTTACAAAAACACGCTAACTTACGAATTCTTTCATGTGACATCTGTCTCAGGACAGAAACTATATTCTTCTCTCCGTTCAGAATTCGCAGAATCGTCCTTAGGCAATAACAAAAACACTAATCACAAACCTCTTTTCCACCAAACTCGTAACCAGAGACCCACACCTCATAAAAACGAAAAACCCAGAACTTCTAAAAACTATTCCTGATTATATACCTTCTTTATCTTATCAACCTTCTCTTTTCGTTTCGCGGCTTTCAGACGTTGAAAGTATCGTACGGGATCAAGGTCGATATTTCTATAGTTAGGTGTAATTTTGTTTCTCAATTTTATAATCCAGTCGGCATAACTGTCATCGGCATAAATACCTATTCCATAATCATTTCTCACATTTTGTACACTTTGTGAAATGCTTCTTGCATCGGGTATTGCATGAACTTTTCCGTCGGAATAATCAATTGTACTCCTACCGACTTGAGTTGTTAGGTCAACGTTTGTAACGGTTAAATCTATTTGCAATTTTTCAATGGGTGGAATCGGTTCATTCAACTCAACTCTATCAAATTGTGTGGGAAGTTTTGTATTGGGCGAAACCTTCAAAACCTCGCTATCGCTTTGCTTTATCTGGTACGGTTGATATTTTAATTCAGATTTTATATCGAGCTTTTCGGGAGCTTGCAATGATTTTCGAAGATTTCGTTTAAAATCGTCGTTGGTGTACTGAGCTTGTAAGTCTGTTGTCAAAATAAAGAAAATGGCGACAGACAATATAAAATGTATCGGATAATTGACGTTTGACATATAAAATTACAAGACTCTTGTATTTACATACGACGCTATTGGCTGACGTAAAATTAAAATGTGGATTAAATTAATTTTATGGTTTTTTAGAAAAAGCTACTCCTCCATTGTCAACGATTGAGAGCCAATAAGATTTCCCTCGGCGAAAATATCGAATTTATATTTTCCGGCGGTAAGAAACTCCTCTATATTCCAATATACGGTAACTCCAACCTCCTCTCCTCCATACTCAACGACTCTTTTCATTGAATACTGCAGATTTCCGTTTTCATACGGGAAAGTACTTCCTGAGTTTTTCGTCAAAACCGTTCCGTCAGGTGCCATTATTCTCACATAAATCGTTTTCTCTCCGGGTTGAGCGGTTATGTTCTTAGCAATTGTAAAAGAGACTTCCAAGCGAGTACTCCTACTAAGTCTTTTTTGAGATTTACCCCTATCATTTACAGCCTTCACACTGATATTGGTTGCATCGAGTTTTGCCGCAAGAGATACTTTTTCGGTAAGTTTCTGTTTCTCTTGCGATACCTGAGACAGCGTGCTTTGGCTCTGTTCATACTGTTTTGTTATCTGTTTATTCTCCTCTTGCAACTCCTGATTCAGTCTGTGTAAAGAATCTATCTGCTGAACGTACGAACGAAGGACTTTACGCAACGACTCCAATTCGGCTTTCAATCGTTTTATCTCCGATTTATTAGCTGCATCGGTCATTCGCAATTGCTCTTGCAAACGTTGCACTTTAGCTTGTTCATTCTCAAGTTTGTATAACAACGAATCGTTTTGCACACTAAATTTAAAGCCCTCGTATTGCAATGAAATAGCTTCGTATTCATCTTCAAGTTCTTGCTTGCTGATGGCAAACTCCTCCTTTATTTCTTTTATTTGGGAATTTTTATTTATGATAAACCCGATGGCAACAGCTATCACAATTATCAGTACACCGATAACAGCTATCAGTTGCGGGCTACGTTCTTTCAGATTTATTTTCATAGAAAACAATTATTTAATGGATACTCGGGCAAAAATAAACTATTTCAGATAAAAACCCAATTGTTAAAACGCCTTTTTGATTAATTTAACGTGAGATTGTTAGAACAAATAGAAAAGAGTAAGGAATAAATACTTTTTATATTTACGATTCTCGATTTCGGATTTACGATTTTTTTATGTGATAAATTACCGGTCTGCCGAATGCTGAGAGCAGAAAGCCAATATTTAGTCCCAAATTTTCCATGCAGCCAAAGCTTGACGCTCCAACATCTCCATACCATTTTTAGTGGAAGCTCCATATTTCTTCCCCGATTTCAAAAATATAGTCTCTTCGGGGTTATAGACCAAATCATACAACAGATGAGCCGAAGTGAGATGTTCGTAAGGTATGCAAGGCGACTGTTTATTGTTCGGGAATGTACCAACGGGAGTTGCGTTTACAATAATTTTGTGTGTGGAAATAATCTCTTTGGTAAGGTCGCCGTATGACAATTGAGTATCATCCGGATTTCGAGAAACTTTTTTCCACGATATTCCAATATCGGAAAACACTTGCGCAACACTTTTTGATGCTCCGCCAGTGCCAAGAATCAAAGCTTTTGTCTCCGTCTCTCGATTAAGTAAAGGCTCAATAGACTCTTTAAAGCCGATATAATCGGTATTGTATCCGATTAGTTTATATAGAATGTCATTACTGTCGTGAACCACTTTTACCACATTTACCGCACCAATTTTGCTTGCTTCGGGCGAAATTTGTGACAATAAAGGAATTATTTTCTCTTTGTAAGGAATAGTAACATTAAATCCTTGCAAATTAGGGTTGTTTAGTATAATGCTTTCTAACTCGTTTAAATTTTCGGTTTCAAAATTCAGATACTCTGCATCAATCTCTTCCATTTTGAACTTTTCGGTAAAAAATTTTTTTGAAAATGAGTGATGCAAAGGAAATCCCACAAGACCAAACAACATTTTCGCTTGCTTGTTTTTATTATCTATTCTCGTCATATTTTTTTAATACAATCTCTTTT
>JBGZFC010000129.1:0-2984 GCA_041846575.1 Bacteroidota bacterium | reverse complement strand
GAATATATTTTTGAGCTCGTTGATTTTGCTCCCAATTTGGTTTATCATCTGGGCGAATATTCACGAGTGGAACAGAGTTTTGACGATATCGATAAAGTATTGTTATTCAATAAAGTAGGAACTTCAAAAGTATTAGAATTTTGCCGACGGCATAAATGCAAATTGGTTTATGCAGGGAGTAGTACCAAATTTGGCGACGGAGGCATTGGCAGAAATCAGAGTCCGTATGCGTGGTCAAAATCGTCAAACACCGAACTTATCAAAAATTACGGTGATTGGTATGGTTTAGAATACGCCATCGTTTACTTCTATAACGTTTATGGTGAAGGGGAAATTAAGGAAGGGAAATACGCAACACTCATCGCCTTGTTCATTGAAAAAATGCGAAAAGGAGAGCCTTTAACAGTAGTTAGTCCTGGTACACAACAACGTAATTTTACGCACATTGACGACATTGTTGAAGGTTTGTTACTTGTGGGAGAAAAAGGACTTGGTGACGAGTTTGGCATCGGAAATTCAGAGACTTACACCGTTTTGGAAATTGCTCAAATGTTTGGAGGGAAGATAGAAATGCTTCCGATACGCAAAGGTAACCGAATGACCTCTGATGTTGTTACTGAAAAAACAGAGGCTTTGGGTTGGAAAGCTAAAAAATGTGTAAAAGACTACATCAAGACAGCTATCAAAAATATATAAATTGGGTAAAATACACGATTTTTTCTATCTTTGTGCCCTTAAAGATGTTGATGGACATCATTCGTTACTCCAAATAGAAATATTTTAGTTCAAAAATAATAATTACAAATGAAAATAGCTGTAATAGGAACAGGTTATGTAGGTTTAGTTTCTGGCACTTGTTTTGCTGAAATGGGGAATAGAGTCACTTGTGTAGATGTTGATAAAGAAAAAATTGAGAAATTAAAAAAAGGTATCATTCCCATCTATGAGCCTGGGCTTGAAACAATGGTTTTGAATAACATAGCGAATAAAAATTTGTTTTTCACAACCGATTTGGCAGAAGCTATCAAAGACGTTGAGGTAGCGTTCATAGCTGTAGGGACACCAATGGGCGATGATGGCTCGGCAGATTTGCAGTACGTTCTATCCGTAGCGAAATCCATTGGAGAAACAATGCAAAAGAAACTCATTGTGGTGGATAAATCAACCGTTCCCGTAGGTACGGCCGATAAAGTTAAAGAAACTATTCAGAAAGAATTAGATAAAAGGGGCGAGAATATTGAATTTTATGTGGTTTCTAACCCCGAATTTTTAAAAGAAGGAAAGGCTATTCAGGATTTTATGAAGCCCGATCGTATCGTAATTGGGGCTGATGATCAATATGCGTTTGACAAAATGAAAACGCTTTATTCATCGTTTTTTATGCAAAACGACCGTTTCATAACAATGGACATTCGTTCGGCTGAAATGACCAAGTATGCCGCCAATGCGATGCTTGCCACTAAAATTTCGTTTATGAACGAAATTGCAAACATTTGCGAACGTGTAGGTGCTGATGTGAATAAAGTACGTTTAGGAATTGGCTCGGATAGCCGCATCGGATATAGCTTTATTTACCCGGGTTGTGGTTACGGAGGCTCTTGCTTTCCGAAAGATGTTTTGGCTCTCAATAGATTAGCAAAAGAAGTGGGATACAACGCTGAATTGATTCAGTCAGTGGACAATGTCAACAACCGACAGAAGTACGTGATTGCTGAAAAAGTAATCAAAAAATACGGAAAAGACCTTTCAAATCGTACTTTTGCAGTTTGGGGACTATCATTCAAACCCGAAACCGATGATATGAGAGAAGCTCCCGCTATTTATATCATCAAAGAGTTGATAAAACACGGTGCTAAAATTCAAGCGTATGACCCCAAAGCCATTCACGAGGCGAAAGTATGCTATTTGAAAGGCGTAGAAGTGAATTATGTTGAAAGTAAATATGAAGCCTTAAAAGGTGCCGATGCGATGTTGCTACTCACCGAATGGAAAGAGTTTCGTTCGCCCGATTTTGAAGAAATCGGAAAATTACTAAAAGAAAAAGTGATTTTTGACGGAAGAAACCAATATATCGCATACAACTTGGAAGAGCAAGGGTTTGAGTATGTTAGAATTGGAAAGTCATAGTAATCACTATCAAAACAAATTTTTATGTTAAACGTCGAAAAATTTATATCAAAATATGTAACTAAACGAGCCGAAAGTATGTTTTATGCAGATATTCTGAACAACAAAACAGAATTACATAAAAACATCTATAAAAAAACAGTTCTGGTTATTGGGGGAGCAGGTTCTATCGGGAGTTCTTTCATCAAAGCATTGTTGCCTTTTGAGCCTAAAACACTAGTGATTGTTGACATCAACGAAAACGGACTTACCGAACTGACACGCGACTTACGAAGTTGCTCAAATCTTCCTGTTCCTGAGGATTATGTAACCTACCCGATGAGCTATGCCGATGAGGTTTTTTCAAAAATGTTTATCGCCCGTGGCGGATTTGACATTGTAGCTAACTTTTCGGCACACAAGCACGTTCGTAGCGAGAAAGACAAGTTTTCTGTAGAAGCATTGTTGAGAAATAACGTACTCAATGCCAAAATATTGCTGGATTTATTAACCCAATATCCGCCGAAACACTTTTTCTGTGTATCGACCGACAAAGCCGCTAATCCTGTGAATATTATGGGAGGAAGCAAAAAAATAATGGAAGATATGATAATGGCGTATGCCGATAAATTCCCTGTAACTACGGCACGTTTTGCTAATGTGGCTTTTTCTAACGGCTCATTGCCTGCCGGATTTTTGGAGCGGATTGCTAAAAACCAACCTATTTCCGCCCCAAGCGATGTTACGCGTTATTTCGTTTCGCCCGAAGAAAGCGGACAAATATGCCTAATGGCTTGTATATTAGGAAAAACAGGGCAAATCTATTTCCCGAAACTCAGCAAAGAACAAGTGCTTACTTTTTCGGAAATAGCAACATT
>JBGZFC010000128.1:0-10981 GCA_041846575.1 Bacteroidota bacterium | reverse complement strand
TGAAATACTTGACCCATCAAAGGCGTTCTGTCCTATTTCCTTTACCTTGTCAGGTATCTCCATTTCCTGAGGAAGATTATAGCAATCATCGAAAGCATATTTGTCTATCGTTTCTAGAGAGGCAGGTAAATTGATGGACTGCAATTCCCAACATTTCGCGAAAGCGTGTTCGCCGATGCTCTTTATTCCTTGCGGAAGCACTATCTCGGAAAGCCTGCGGCACTCGTGAAATGTCAGGTCACTGATTGCCGTTACCTTGCCCGGGACCGTAATCTTTTTCAATGAAGCACAATGACGGAATGCACCTTTCTCTATACGTTCGATGCTTTCGGGCAACGTGAGAGAATGAAGCCGGATACAGTCCCGGAACGCATGTTCGCCGATAACTTTTACGCCCTCTTCTATCGTAACGGATTGCAAGAGGGTACATCCGGAGAAACTGTGATACTCCCATTCGGTAACCGATGCAGGGATAGTTACGGTTGGAAGCTGGCGACAGGTTTCGAATGCCGATACGCCGATTTTTTTCAGCGTCTTAGGCAAGGAGATGTTTTTAAGTCGGAGGCAGTTGTCAAACGCATGGGCGTGAATGCCGGTAAGTCCTTCGGGCAGGGCTACCGAATTGAGATAGGTGCAACTCTTGAATGCCCACTTGCCGACGGTTTTGAGCGTGGCGGGCAATTTGATTGCCGTAATATAGTCGTTTTCGATGAATACGCCATACGTTGTGGTAGTAGTGTAGGGATAATTATTCTCCTGTTCCTGATAACCGTCGGGTATTGCCGTTCCCTTGCAGTTCGTCAAGTCCAAGTCGATGTAAACCTGCCCCGTTTTGATTCCTCTCCCTAAATCTCCCCAGTTGTTTCCATTGTCGAGATTGATATTTTTCAAACCCACCTTATGTACCGATTCGGGGGTATTGACCGGTTGTTTGGCAAGCCACGTTGTAAGTGAAGAAACCGACGTGAACATTTTATAACCCGAAGGGTCGTCTGTGCCGTATTCCTCTACGTTATTATCCTTAGAACAAGAGGCAAGTCCCATTGCCATGATGCCCAGAAGGGCGATAAACAAAATCCTTTTCATAGTGTTGTCATTTTTAATACATACATCTTAATAATGTGGCAAAATTACAGCCCTCTCCACAAACGCAATACCCCAATTGTGGGAGTTTTTGCAGTGGGAAGGCAAAAAAAATGCACCTGAAAGCGGAAAACCGGAGAAAAGGTACTCGGTTACGGACGAAAAACAGTATCTTTTTCGACATCACCCTGCCCGATACCGTAAAAATCAGGACATTCTCGCCATCAAGAGCTAACGGACAAAGTTTCACGGAACATATCCGGTACCGGTTTCCTGGGAAAACGGCAGAATTACGGACAAGTGCATCTCTGGGCAGCAGCCGTGTCATGCCAAGGAAAATCCGTAGTGGAAGAACCTTTCGCAGACAAAAGGAATTCCCCGAAATACAGGAATTCGGGATGCAAAATATGTGGAATATGGCACGGTTTTACACTGAATATTGTACGAATGGAATTATTCAGCCATTGGTTGCAGAAATCGGACAGTAAAAACATATCGTTATCTGTCATTTTCCCAAACACTATAACCATTCCCAAAACTACCAATAATTTTGTTGATAACTATCCAAATGAATCAATATCTAATTCATATAAAAGTTGTATTTTTGCTAAAATATTCGCGATGAAAAAATATGGTAATAAAATGAAATTTGTAGAACGGATAAGACAATTACGAGAAGAACGACAACTACCGCAACGAAAATTGGCGACTACCTTGGATATTGATACGGCAACCTATTGCAAAATAGAAAAAGGCGAACGACGAGCCAAAGCCGAACAAGTTGTGGTGATTGCCGATTTACTGGAAACGGATAAAGACGAACTTCTTGCCCTTTTGCTTGCCGACCAAGTTGTTTCAGTAGTGGACAATGAACAAAGTGTTGCAGATAAGGCATTGGATATTGTAAAAGAAAATATAAAGAAATAAAATATGAAAATAGGCATTTTACATTTAAGCGACTTACATATAGAAAGCGACAACTATTTAGACAAAGTTGATGCTATTGCGAATGCTTGCAATTATGACGTAAAGCAAATATCACATTTGTATATTGTTATTACAGGGGATATTGCAAAATTTGGTAGAATTGACGAATATGCAAAAGCGAAAGGATTTTTATCCACATTGCAAGAAAAAATCAAACCAGCCCATAGTGTCTTACAAATTAAAGTCATTTTAGTTCCAGGCAATCACGACTGTTGTTTTGATAATGTGAAATCTACGAGAAAAACAATCCTAAAAGATTGCCTGAAAGATGTTATTGAAGAAAGCGATTATTTTGATGATATGCTTGCCATACAAGATAATTTTTGGAACTTTTATAAAGAAATTAACGACGACATAATACCAACAGATAAAATTTCTTATGCAATAGAATTTACTCCATATCTGAATAATAAAATTGTATTTCATTGTTACAACAGCAGTTGGATGTCCGAAAAAGAAGAAAAATGTGGTGAAATAGTAATACCTGAAAATAAATTTATTGACAACGATAGTGGAAAAATTACTATTTCTTTATTTCACCATCCTTTAAATTGGCTTTCCCCAAATACTCAAAACAATAATAAAGCAAGATTTGAAGAGCATTTAATAAATTCTTCTAACATTGTTCTTTTTGGACACGAACACGACAAAGGGCAAGTCAAACATATTCAACAGAAAAAAAATAATGTAATTTTTTCAGAAGGTAAAGCATTTCAAAAAGACAAACCAGATGAAACAGGTTTTAATTACTTTGACATTGATTTAACTTCAAATAATACAACTTGTAAAGTATATTCGTGGCACGAGAATATTTATTTAGTTGAAGCCAAAGATACATTCACATTGCAAAAAAAAGAAAAAAGAGTTTTTTCTTTGACGGATGAGTTTACCTCGAAAATAAATACACTAAAGATACCTCTAAAACATTCGAAAAAGGAAAATTTAGGAATTTCAGATGTCTTTATCTTTCCTGATTTAGAGCCAATCAAAGACGACGATGTGATACAATACACTGATTCAAAGGAATTATTAGAGCAAATAAAAAAAGAAGAAAATATAAAAATTGTAATTGAGGGTGATGACCAATCGGGTAAAACAACTCTATTGTTTTCATTTTATAAAAATCTATATGACAATGGGTTTTTGCCTATTTATATTCGTGGCAAGTATGTTAAAACAACTGATATTAGAGATGTTGTAAAGAAAGCGATAAAAGAACAATATGATAACAGTAATGTAGATTTGGTTTTTCAACAGCACAAAAGGGTTTTGTTGTTCGACAATTTGCAAAATACAGCACTAAATCCCAAATACAAAGCAAATTTATTGAAAAATTTAGATGAGCATTTTAATTATATTATCATAACAACAAGTAATACAACAATATCTAATTTAGCAGTTGATGAAATTAATGTTTTAAGAGGTTATGACAAATATAGATTGCTTCCATTAGGTTATGAAAAAAGAGGGGAATTGATAGAACAATGGTTGCGAATTGGGGAAAATGTGATGACTGTAAGAGAAGAACAAATCTCAAAATTACTCCAACTTCGCTTTAATGAAGTAAATGCTTTAATTGGCAATCGCTTAATGCCTTCATATCCCATTTTTGTTTTAACAATTTTGCAAAGTTTAGATAATCAAATTTTCCAAGATTTTTCTCAAACCTCTTATGCTCACTGTTATCACGCTTTGATTACGGCGGGATTAGTTAAAGAAGGATTAGAAAAACATTTGAACGGATATTTTAATTTGTTGAAAGAATTATCTTTTTATCTATTTGATAATAAAAGAGACTTTTTTACTGTCCCCGATTTTGAAACATTTTTTGTCAAATTCAAAGAAACTTATCTGACGACACACAATTCCTCTCAAATTCTTAAAAATCTAACAAATGCTAATATTCTAAAATTTGATGATGAGTATTATGTCTTTTCATACAAATACATTTTCTATTTTTTGGTTGCTCAAAAAATCGCGGACGATATTGATAAGTATGAGTCGTTGATATATGATTTGTGTAATAACATTCACCTTGAAAAAAATGCTAATATTTTAATATTCCTCACTCACCACACAAAAGCACAAACACTATTAGAGAATATCATTTTTGCAAGCAACCTGCCTTTTGAGAAAATTGCACCTATTACGTTGGAAACTACTGACCCTTTTTCTGTTTTTATTTATCAATTTATACAGGAAATACAAGGGGAAATGGTGCAAATTGAAGACCGAAATCCCAATGATGAATTTAAAAATGAGCAAAAGGAAAAAGACAATTTAGAGCGAAAACAAAATAATGGCAATACAATAGAAGATGATTACAAAATGCCACAAGAAGTTGTTGAAATTAATCAAGCATTACAAACAATAAGAATTTTAGGACAAATTGTTAAAAACCAATCGGGAAATTTTGAAAAAAACAAATTGATTGAACTAACGGAAACTGCATATCGTAGCACTTTTCGTTTAATCAATTTTTTTGCGGAAATTTTTAAAAGCGAGAAAGATTCAATAATAGATGCAATTTGCGATGATTTGGAAGATAAAAAGAAAGATGATATTGCCTTTGGCGATTTTATAAGAAAAATTGATAGAGAAGAAATTAAAAAGCAAACCACCAAATTTCTTCAATTTATGTCTTATGGAATTTGTATAGATGGTTTTACCAATCTAATGTTTTCTGTGGGTGCGCAAGGCATAGATGAATTATACAATTCTGTTTCCGAAAAGATAGGGACTTCCGCTGCAAAAATCGTAACTTTTGCAATAAAATCGTACTATGGAAGTATAAATGTTCGTGATTTAGAAAAATTGTTTATAGAAGTAGAAGACAATTATACTGCTAAAAACATATTGAGATTTTATGTAAAAAAGCATTTATATACAAATCATATTGAGAGGACAAAAAAGGAAAAGATTATTCAAATCGCAGGTTTTAAACCTAATATTCCTATTAGGAAACGATTAAAATAAAATTATGAAAAACATTGCATTTTACTCCACTCCCTCATTCATAAGTAAAGCCTTCGGCGACAACATCCAACTTTTACCGAGCGTAGATGAGTTGTTTGAAGTAGAAATGGCTTATTTAGAATTTAATTGCCTTTCCAAAGAGCAACTCTTGGAACGTTCGGCGTTTATAAAGTCCATTGATAATGAAACAATAAATAACTCCGAAAAAGTATTCATTGAACTTAATAATTTGTTTGAAAAGTAATGATAAAAGAATATAAGATAGAAGAGTCGCCAGTATGGTTATTGTCGGAATGCAAGCAGCTTTATCTATTTGATAAAGATGAAAAAGAGACTCCAAAAGTTGTTAAAGTTGACAAACAAGACCTAAATAGTCTGACAGGTAGCGAATGGACTTTGCACGGGAAAAGTGTGCAAACTTTTAATGGTACGATTACTGAGAAAAGAAAAAAACATGGAGCAGCATATCCTTTGTCATTAGCTAAACATTTTATTGAAATATATTCTAAAGAGGGCGATACAGTATTTGACCCTTTCGCTGGTGTTGGTACAACATTAGATGCAGCCAACTTATTAAAAAGACATTCATTAGGAGTTGAATTGAATATGGATTTTATTAAATTATTTAATCAAGGTATTGACATAAAGGATGGGAAACAAAATGTAAATTATCAACGTGCTATTTTTCATGGTTCGGCATTAGATATTGGTGATTTTGTTCCCCAAAATACGGTTGATTTTATTCTTACTTCTCCCCCGTATTCAAATTTGTTAAACAAAATACGTGACAATTTTGCTGACAAAGATTATAAAAACAATCCTTATAAAAATCAAGGTAGAAAATTAGCGAAGCCGTATTCAACTGACGATCAAGATTTAGGCAATTTGACTTATGAAAAATACTTATTTGCAATGCAAAAACTGTTTAATTCACTTCTGTTGATTGCAAAAGATGGAGCATACAATGTTTGGGTTGTTAGAGATTACAGAGATTTAGGTAATAATTTGCCCTACATAAATTTGCACGGCGATTTGATAAATATAGCAACAAAAGCCGGATGGAAAATGTGGGACTTGGTAATTTGGGATCAATCTAACCAACGAAAATTGGTGAGGTTAGGAGGAAACAAATCAAGACGATTTTACTTTAATATAGGTCATTCTTTTATTTTGGTTTTTAGGAAAAACTTGAAAGGAGAAAAGTTCTAATGATTAATAACTCACAAAATAATACAACTTATTTTACACACGGATTTCACCCCTATCCTGCAAAATACACACCGCAACTTGTAAGCAAGTATCTTTCTGTGTATTGCAGGAAAGGTAACATTATACTCGACCCTTTTTGTGGAAGTGGAACGACGGTTGTTGAGGGTGCAATTAATGGAATAAATTCTGTGGGAATTGATTTAAATCCCATTGCTTATATCATTTCAAAAGCAAAATCAAATAGATATGAAGAAAATGATATTTGCTTGATTAATAAGATAATTGACCAAATAAAAAAAATAAACAGCGTGCCAACAGATATTGAAATCCCTGATTTTCCTAACCGTAGTCATTGGTTTCAAGATAATGTTTGTTTGGAGTTGGCTGATTTAAAAGCTAAAATAAATATTATTGAAAACCAAAATGTTAAAGACTTGCTTTTATGTGCTTTTTCAAAAATCATTGTTAGAGTTTCTAATCAAGATAGCGAAGTCCGTTATACCGCAAAAAATAAAAACATACAAAACGGAACTGTTTATAGCTTGTTTGTTGAAACGCTACTGAACTATATCAATATTCTGAAATCAAGCGAATTTCAGATTTTGGCAAAAACGGAAATCTTTAATGGCGATACGATCATTGAATTGCAGCGATTTAATGACAATTATTTTGATTTTATTATCACTTCTCCTCCGTATATAAATACTTTTGATTATTACCTATATCATAAATTGAGAATGTTTTGGTTAGGTTACGATCACAGATATGTAAGACAAAAAGAAATAGGCAATCACCACCGTATTGATACAAAAGATTTTGAGACAGCAAAGAAAGAATATGTTGACTCTATGTCAAGTATTATGAATGAACTTTCAAGAGTTTCAAAGCCAAAATCAAACTTTGTCATGATAATAGGAGATGGCATTGTCAGCGGAATCACTATTGACATGAGCCAAGTAATTTTTGAAATTTGTCAAGATTCTAACTATAAAATTCAAAGTATTGAAAGCGTTAATTTATCAGAAATTACACGTTCTTTTAACAGGAAATTTTCTAATGCTTCCAAAAAAGAACATAGTATCATTTTAACCAACATGAAATAAGTAAGATATGTTATATACAGAAAATTTAGAAGAAATAATTTTTCACAGACATGAAATGTTCGCATCTGACGAATTAATAGTTTTGTCGGGATATGTTGGACCAAAACCGATTGAAAGATTACGGAATTTGCCATTTCAATCAAAAGTAATCTATGGAATGTATGGAGAGGAAGGCATAAAACGTCCTTTACATAATTCATTGGTCAATATTCAAAACTCAACAAATGACATCAATATTTTTTACTCAAACATTCCCGTTCATTCAAAATGTTATGCGTGGCGAAATAGAGGGCAAATTGTACACGCACTTGTTGGCTCCGCAAATTTTTCGACAAACGGGCTTACAACTCCTTATCGTGAAGTTCTTGCGGAAACAACTTTTGATACTTTCAATCCTCTCAATGTTTACATTCAAAAGATTTTGAATAATTCAATTTCTTGCTTGGAATTAGGAGTAATGAATATTGTAGAGCAAATTGCAGCATTTGAAACATGTTCCTTGTCATTGTTGGGCAGAAATGGAGAAGTACAAAATGCAGCAGGACTAAATTGGGGACAAAACCCCAATAATCATACAAATAGAGACGATTCTTATATTAAAATTCGCATACAAGACATAAAAGAACACCCCGAATTATTTCCGCCAAAGCAATTAAATCCACTAAAATTTGATGGTAGAGGTAGAATGCACAGGCATAATGACAATATTGAAATTATCTGGGATGACGGTGCCTGTATGGATGGATTATTTTTCGGAAATCAAGAGATTGACGGCGTTTTATATCCCAAACAGGTAGGCTCATTTCCTCATTATGCAGAAATGGGAAAATATTTGAGAGATAGAGTAGGTATACCACACGGACAGCCATTTAGAAAACACCATTTGGAACGATATGGAAGGGATACTATTGAAATATCATTAATAAGTGAGGGTGTATATAAATTTGATTTCTCGGTATAATTATTTTAGCAACATAAAGACTATAACTGACAACAAACGAACAATGGATTTTATCATTCCCAACAAGAAAAATCCTTTGATTATTGCCGAAAGTTCGTTCTTGGCAACAACTTCTTCGGGGCAGGGCGACAAATCGAAAACAGAAATCTCAATCGATGCCTTAATCAAAGAACATTACCCAAATGCAACTTTTGTAGGTTTTGTTGATGGTATTGGTTGGTATGTTCGCAAGGGCGACCTGAAACGAATGGTAACGGCTTATGAAGACGTTTTTACATTCCATAAAGATGAGTTACAACGATTTGAAAAACTTTTAATTGAAACATTTAAAAAATGATTGACGAAAAATATTTAAATAGAATTATTCAAGGCGATTGTTTGGAATTGTTCAAAAATATTCCTGATAACTCGGTAGATATGACTTTTGCCGACCCCCCATTTAATTTGCACAAAAAATACACGAGTTATAAAGATAACTTAGAGTTTCAGGAGTACCTTGATTGGTGCGAAAAATGGATTGCCGAGATGGTGCGAGTAACAAAACCTACAGGCTCGATTTTCCTGCATAATATTCCAAAATGGTTGACTTTTTATGCAACATATCTAAATAAATTTGCTCATTTCAAACATTGGATTTCGTGGGACGCACCTACAGCACCAATGGGAAAGTCGTTGCAACCGGCACATTACGGAATTTTGTTTTATACAAAAGAAGCGAAAGGGTCAAAAATTTACGAATTACGCCACCCACATAAGCGCGATAGGAAGCAGGGATATTTGTGGAAAGATTACGGCGGAAAGAAAGACGGATTACATCCGTTTGGTCCCTTGGTTTCTGATGTCTGGACAGATATACACCGTATAAAACATAACTCCAAACGCGACCCGCATCCATGTCAGTTACCGTTGCATTTATTAGACAGGTTAATATTACTTACAACAGACGAAAACGATATTGTACTTGACCCATTTTCAGGAACGGGTACTACGGCTATTTCCGCCAAACGATTAGGAAGGCAATATATTGGATTTGAATTGGATGAAAAATATGCCGAAATTTCGCAACAAAAATTGGAACAGGTAAAACCGAATTTTAAGATTGGCGAAAGTTGGGTAAGTTTTTATTTGCGTGATATATCGACTATCAGAAATAACGATTGGGACAACTTACAACAATATTTTAATATTCCAAATCCGATTCGTTCAATAGATTTTCAGAAAACGACCTTGAAAAAGGGCATAGTTATCCCAAACGATTTTGAATATCATACTGAAGCGAAAAATAAAGTTACTATTGAACAAACAAAAAAAGAAAGAATACCGTTATCGCCTATCAAAATTCCTGATCATTCTGAATCAAAGCCCAAAGTTGTGGCTTATGCTGCAAGGACAGGTATAAATAAGATAGAAAAGATTAGGAGTGTGAAATCATAAAAACGACAGATAACAAAGGCTATAAGAAATGGAGGTTTAGAGCAAAACACAAACTTTGTAACCGGCACTATTCAAAGAAGTAGCGAGAAAACTGGGGAAATGTTTATCGAAAAATAGAGGCTATACTACAATCAAACTGCACCCCTCCCCGCAAAAAACTCCCACAAATGGGATATTGAATTTTGTGTGATTGACATAACTTTGCATCGGAATCGTAGAAAAACCTATCTTTTGAAAAGATGAAAAAAACAGCCGCCATCTTCCTGCTCACGCTCGTCGCTCTTTCCGCTTTCGCGGAAGGAAAGAACCGCTATGCCGACTCGCTGCTGCATATCGTGCAGACGAAGCGGCTGACCGACCTCGAACGGGCAAGACTCTATGCCGACATCACCGAGTCGTACTGTGCCGACGACATGCCCAACACGCTCAAATACGGCACGACGGGCTTGAAGTACGCCTTGCGGTGCGACGACAAGACGCTGATATTCCGTTTCTACAACTACATCGGCTCGACTTACACCTACCGTTGCTCCTACGACACCGCCAAGGTATATCTCGACCTGCAAATCACCGCCGCCGAAGCCTCGCGGAACAAGAAACTCGTGCAGAAAGCCTGGCAGGCGGCGGGCAATCTCTACGCACGCCAAGGGCAGTTCATACTTGCCGTTGAGAGCTACCTCAACATCCTGAAACATTTCGACGGCGACGAGAGCAGCCGCGACTACATCCTCGCCCACGGCAACATCGGCGAGTGCTACCGCCGCATGGGCAATCCCAAGCGCGCAGTGCATTATTTAGAGCGGGAACGCGTGCTGGCGGAGCAATACGGCGAAATGACCGGCATCGGGCAGGCGTACCGCGAACTGGGCTATGTGCATCTGGCATCGGGCGATGTGGACAAAGCGTTGGAATATATGCTGAAAGTGAAACCGAAAGCGCGGACTGCACCGGTCAATTATGCCGACCTCTGCGAAGCCCTTGTCAAGGCTTATCTGATGAAAGGGCAATATCAGGAAGCCCTCGCGTCTGCAGCCGAATGCAAGTATGCCGCCGAATGGTTGGGAGACCCGTATATCCATACGCTCACATGGAACATCTATGCTGACATCTACCGCGCGCAGGGGCGTTACGACGAATGCCGCACCGCCGCCCTGAAAGCGTGGAACATTGACTCCGTATCGATAAATACGGCACCGGTCTCGGCATTCAACATCGCTTTTGCCTCGGC
>JBGZFC010000127.1:0-8082 GCA_041846575.1 Bacteroidota bacterium | reverse complement strand
TTTATAACCAGGAGCGTCCACACCAATCTTTATCATACAAAACTCCTGCTAATTGCTATTATGCCAATGCGGCTTGAAAAATGAGAAAAAACTATCTTAACTTAAAGAAAAAACAGTCCAATTAAGAGGGAGTACTATAGTTTATTGGAAAAGATGTGGGGAGAAAAGAACTAAAATAACATTCACTAAAGAAGAATTACAATTAATGAAAGGAGCTGATTTTTTTCATAATCACCCAGATGCGCCTCATTACGCATTGTCATTAGAAGATATTTATGTTGCAGTAAAAAATGAATTCAAAAGTATCTCGGCCATTGGTGCAGATGGAAGAACTTACACCGCAAGACCAACAAAAGACACACAATTCGATTTTGCCACGAAAAAGAAATTCGAAGAGTATTGGTACGATGTTCAAGACAAGATATTTAAAATAGCTAAAGAAGAGATGAATAGCAAGGAGTTCGATGAGTTTTTTAATTCTATAACACATCATACAAATATTGCAGTGTGTCATAAATTAGGAATAAAATACACACCTACTAAATAGGACCATCTAAAACCCAAGTGTAATTTCCAGTCTGATCATCTTGCACTGTACTATGCTTCATCCTTTCATCTCTTCCATAAGCGTATTTATCCGGTATTCCGTTAGGATAAGCTTCACATGTTCCTTTTTCTTCTCCATGAAAATATTTGCAAAATCGACACCATGTCATTTTGAATTTTGGATGTCTATTATAATCATCAAGGACAACCCACCCTCTCTCTTCAAGTTCATCGTTTGATAGATTTTCATACTCCCACTGGCGTTGTTCTTCAATATTGTCAAATTTCGGCTCCATATCTTTTCCTTTAAAATATATACAAAAATAGAAATTATTTATTGAAAAGAAAAGCGGGCGGTTAAACCCGCTTTTCTGATAAGTGCTATTGTGAGAGTCTTTTGTTATGCTCTCTAATTTCATCTATTGATTTACAAAGGTGGAGAAACTCGCTTTCTGTAAAATCAATACAGTCTTCGCCAAAATATAAGGTATAATACACTTCATTTTTTTCTTCTCCTGTCGGAAATCCAAAAATCTCCGTTTTGGTAAGGTGCGGTAATTGTTTTGAATCACTCATCATCGCCTCCTCTCTCTTTATGCTTGTTCATACTGTCCCGCATTTTAACGAGATTTGTCGCAATAACATCAACAGCTTTCAGATAACCGTCGATATAACCGTTCTTAATGTAAGATTTCTTACATTTGAGAATTCTGCCAAGAAATCCTTTGTTTGTTGATTGGTTAGCCAATGTGTCGGACGCTTGCTAAAATATTTCGCCATTTGTGTGGGTTGTTCAAGATGTCAAAGATACAAACAATTGATGGAAAAGGGGCTGTCTCAAAACGAGACATTCTCCTAATCTTTTTACTTAGGACTTATTGTTTTGTTACCTTATTTGTCATATAAAACACCAAAGAACTTCCGTTCATAATATCCTGATAAGTAATATACTTTTTATCGTATGGTTTTCCGTTAAGTTCGATTTTTTCTACATAAAGATTATCTTTCGAAAGTTTTTTGGCTTCCATTGTGAATATTTTACCGTTACCCACATCTATTCGAGCCGATGAAATTTGCGGTGCACCCAAGACAAATTCGCCACTCACGGGATTCATCGGATAAAAACCGAGAGTAGAAAACATATACCAAGCCGACATCTGACCGCAATCGTCGTTTCCGATTAAGCCGTCGGGTTTGTTTCGGTAGAAGTCGGTACAAATCCGACGTACCAATCGTTGCGTCTCTTCCGGACGGTTGAGATATGGGTAAATATACGCCACATGATGACTTGGTTCGTTTCCGTGCGCGTATTGCCCGATAAGTCCGGTAACATCAGACAGTTTTCCCGTGGTCTCTTTGGTAGTGTTGAAAAAATAATCCAGCACCTTCTCTGCTTCTTCTTTTCCTCCCATCAACTCAATCAATCCGGGAATATCTTGCATCACATGCCATGTATATTGCAAAGCGTTTCCTTCGGTGTAATGTCCGCCTACGCCCGAGTCGGCATGTGCCAATTGATACGGGTCGAACGGAGTCAGCCACTCTCCTTTCGCATTCTTCGGACGCATAGCATTAGTCTCTTTATCGAAAAGATTTTTGTAATACTCCGAGCGTTTTTTGAAGAAAGTCGCATCTTCAGTTTTTTCTAATTTTTCGGCTAAAAGGTAAGCACAATAATCGTCAAATCCGCATTCGAGTGTGCGAGAAACCGACTCCAACTTTATCAAATCGAACGGAAAATATCCATACTTATCGTACACTTCCCAATCGGATTTGTAATGATTGCTTTCAGTTATAGATTTTTTTATTTCACTATAAGCTCTCTCCGCATCAAATCCGTCAAATCCTTTTAGATAAGCATCTACAATCATAGGTATGGAATGATTGCCAATCATGGTGTAAGTCTCTTGTCCCCAAAGCGACCAAACGGGAAGATGACCTTTCTGTTCGCTATATTCGAGCATAGAATTTAAGAAATCGTTAATCAGTTCGGGACTGAGAATAGTGTACATCGGGAAAGCTGCGCGGAAAGTATCCCATTGCGACCAGGTTGAGTAATATTTGCCGTTGGGCGATTTTGTAACTTCGCGATTAGGTCCGATATATTTACCATCGGTATCGGCAATATTATTCGGTTGAATGTAAAGATGATACATCGAGGTATAAAAATTAACTTTCTCGTCTTCCGTTCCGTCAATTATCACACGCGAAAGTCTGTCGTTCCAGGCATGTTTGGCGGTTTTATATACAGCGTCAAAATCCCAACCCGCAACTTCGGCATACATGTTTGATTTTGCACCTTCCACGCTTGTTGATGATAAGCCTATTTTCATTTGCAATATTTCATTATCTTGCATATCGAATGTAAGGATATATTTGCCGGCTTTTTGATTTGGGTTTTCTTGCGGTAGCAACTCTTTATTTATAATGGGTTTATCAAATTCGATAGAGAAATAATATATCCGATTTACCCATTCGGTACGACGAGTGAAACCAGATATAACTTTATCACTTTCAAAATTAACTTCGTTTTCCAATACATGCGTATGATAACGAGCATCTTGCCACACCAACCCGCTTTGGAAATCTATTAATAAGTTTGCCGGTTCGTTTTCGGCGAATGTGTATCTGTGAAAGGCTACGTGTGGCGATGCGGTAATCTCTACGCCCACACTGTTATCGGCAAGTTGTACGGTGTAATATCCGGGCGATGCTTTTTCGGTAGCTTTATCGAAGCGACTATCCAGATTGTCGCGTTTTTTCCCTGAAAATGGTTGAACAAGCAAATCGCCCAAATCTACGCAACCCGTTCCATTCAGTCGGGTTTGAGTAAATCCCTGAATCAGAGAATCTTCATAAAAATATCCGGCACAATATTCCCATGTATAATTTCCGGTTTGCGGTCCGGCTTGAATCATTCCCAACGGATAAGTTGCACCGGGAAAAGTATGCCCGGTAAATGCCGTTCCGATAAAAGGATTCACATATTGAGTTAAGTCGGAGTCATCGACTGTTGTCTTGTTATTTTTTTGTTGTGTGCAGGCAATGGCAAAAAAAATGATTGTTGCGTATAGAATAATTTTTCTCATAATTAATTGTATATTTATAGCTGCATATTAAAATGTGAGTTCGACATAATAAGAAATATGACAAATATAAAATAAGGAGTAATAAAGTGTTGATATATACGGTTAAACTGTTACTAAGGCTGATTGAAAAGAATAATATTCTTTAATGTTGTTGTAAAACCTTAGCAGAATAATAATGCTGTATAAAATAACATTATTACCTTATTTATCAATCAAATATAAAAACATTATATCAGTTCAAGTAAATTGAAAAACACTAATTGTGCATCGCAAAAAAATAATTTCGTTTTGCACAATTAGTGTTTATAATTAAAAATTCTTATCAATCTTCTTTTTTCGCTTTTTTAGATTCCCATACGAAAAACGAAATCAATGCGATAAATGCTATCAGGGCTACAACTTGTGCTCCGGTACCGCTTGGGTCTGTCCAAACGCCTAAATTTAACACGTCGTTTTTACCTGTCAAGAAAATAATCAATGCTCCTATTACACCGAACAGTGCCGCTCCGGCAATAAATCCTGACGAGATTAATATTGCACGTTGATGACGAGCGTTTGCAAGAGCTTTATCTTTAGTACTTTTGTTTATAAAGTGATTGAGCAAACCTCCAACTACAAGCGGAGTATTGAGTTGCAATGGAATAAACATACCAAGAGCAAAAGCCAAAGGAGATATTCCTAACCAGTTTATCAGAATTGCCAAAATAGCGCCAACTGACAGTAGCATCCATTGTGCTCCTTGTCCCGACATAAGCGGTTCAATAATTGCTGCCATAGCGTTTGCCTGCGGTGCAACCATCGGATCGGGATGTGTTTCTGATGCAACAAATCCGTAAGCTTGATTTAAAATGAAAATTACAGCTCCAACGGTAGCAGCCGAAACGAGCGTTCCCAAAAACTTCCACGACTCTTGTTTTGCCGGGGTTGTACCAATCCAGTAACCTATTTTTAAATCGGTAACAAATCCGCCTGCCATCGAAAGTGCGGTACATACAATTCCTCCGATAATCAATCCGCTGACCATTCCTTGCCATCCGCTCAATCCGATAGAGACCAAAATAACGGATGATAAAATAAGAGTCATCAAAGTCATTCCAGATACAGGATTGCTACCAACAATGGCAATAGCATTTGCAGCAACTGTTGTGAAAAGGAATGAAATAACCGTGATTGTAAGAAGTGCTATGATTGCCTGCATTAAAGTTACTTTTACACCAAACAGTAAGAATAAGAATACTGTTACTAATGTCAAAAATATGAAAAGCATCACGAACGACATTTTCATATCGCGGTCGGTACGTTTTACATTGGTTTCGGCACTGCCTTTGCCTCCTTTTTTGCTAACCGCCAATTTAAATGCGTTTCCAATAACTCCTGATGATTTTATTATACCGATGATACCTGCCATGGCAATAGCTCCGATACCTATCGGACGAACGTAAGCGGCAAATATTTGTTCAGCACTCATAGCCTCAAACGGATTAACTCCGCCGCCGGAGGCTGCAACCAATGCGCCAATTTCGTTAACTAACGGGATAAATACCAACCACGAAAGTAGTGAACCAACCGTGATAATAACGGCAAAACGAAGTCCAACCAGATAACCAAAACTGAATATCAGTGCACTTACGTTGAACTTTAATACCATTTTGAATTTTTCGGCAAGCATTGCTCCGGCAGGGATAATGCGAGTTGTAATCTCTTCGCTCCAAAGACGGAATGCGGAGAAACAGAAATCGAACAATCCACCTATAACACCACTTGTAATAAGAAGTTTCGCTTGATTACCGCCTTTCTCGCCTGTCATCAAAATCTCTGTTGTTGCGGTAGCTTCGGGGAATGGTAATTTCCCGTGCATATCTTTAACAAAATATTTGCGGAAAGGAATTAAGAATAAGATACCCAAAAAACCACCAAGAAGTGAAGAGAAAAATATTTGCCAGAAATTAATTTCCATTTCCGGATATTTCGCTTGTAAAATGTATAATCCCGGAATAGTGAAAACTGCTCCGGCAACAATTACACCCGATGATGCACCGATAGACTGTATAATAACATTTTGACCAAGTGCATTTTTTCTTCTGAAAGCGGCTGACGCGCCGACGGCAATAATAGAAATCGGAATAGCCGCTTCAAAAACTTGTCCGATTTTCAATCCTGAATAGGCTGCGGCAGCGGAAAATATTATTGCCATAAGCAATCCAAGACCTACCGAGTAGGGTGTAATTTCCATTGCATCCTTATTGGCAGGCAGAACGGGTTTATACTCTTCGCCCGGCTTTAGTTCCCGATACGCATTTTCGGGTAATTGAACTGGTTGTTTGTTTTTTTCTTCCATATAAAAATAAGTTCTTTGTTATTTTGATTTTAAAATTTTCCTATTCCCCAGACTAAAGATAATGAAGCATACATCATATCCCCTTTTATCATTTCAACTTTCTGGTTTGTAATAAAATTGTAGCCGGCATCAAATTTCAGACTGATATATCCCGGCATGGAATAATTGTAATAGTAGTAGGGAGTATTTGTTTTGCCCTTGTATTCATAAATTTTGATTTCGGAATGAATACCGACTCCGGCATAGAAAGAGTTAAATAGTTTCAATTCTTTATAATTGTCTTCGTTGCTTTTGTAAATATCACTTGTCAGCGATGCACTACCAATAGAGAGGTATGGTGCAATATGAAAACGATTACTTCTTAATATATAATATCCACCTTTTATTCCTCCTTGAAAATAAGTAAAATTATCACTTACTTCAAACTCATAATTATATCCATTTTCGCCATAAGCTCCAAAAGGTGTGGTTAGTTTTAGTGATGATACATTCATAAAAAGAGAAAGATACATTTTATTGCCGGTAAAATCGAAATCCATTCCAAAGCCAATTGCATCAGAAAACATATTTTTTAGGTTGCCCTGTGGAAAAGCCCAAGAAGCACCTATAGAATAAGCCATAGAGGCTCGTACTTCCGGTTTTGGCAAGTAGCTTTTAACAAATTCATTATAAACAGAAGTAGGATATTTTTTCTTAAATGATTTTAATTCAGCTTTATACGCTTTTTCATCTTTTTCTTTATGAAAAAAGTATTGATATAGATTCAATAGTTCTTTGTCTTCTTCACTGATTTCGGCTATTTGAATTGCTTCTTGAATACGTGTAATGTTTCTTGTAGCCTCTTCATAAAGGTCATTTGCTATAACGGGAGAAGTTCGGTAGCAGATAGGTGCTCGTTCATCATTGAATTTTTTTGCTTCTTCCGTAAAACTTTTCCAATCGGATGTGAGAAGTGCAATAGTGAGATGTTCCCCGTAATAAAAAGCATCACACTGTTTTTCAGATGCTTTTTGATTTAAAAATATGTAAATGTTGTGTGCTTTCGAGAAGTTTTTGTTCCGGATTTCATCCAAAATAAGTTTTTTACCGTTACTGATTATCTGTTCTGTACTATCGACAAATGATATTATCTCCCTTTCAATCTGTGCATTAGAGTGAAAAATGGAGAGAATAATAAAACATGCAAATACAATTCTCTTAAGATTCATAAATTAATACTGTTAAAAATATATTCTGTTTCTTATTTAATTATTTTTGACTTTAGATATTTAAGTGCCGAAATTACAAAAAAATATGCAAATAAAAATCTATTTTGGGGTTTCATTGCTTAAATTCGTCGTTTTATTACTGTTAATAGATTTTTTGCTATCTTTTTACTGCATTTTGTAATTTATATTTCTATACAAAAAAGCGGCAATTTATCTGTTTTTCTTTTTGTTTTGGTTGTAAAGATACGGATAACCTGCCACTTTTTTAATGTAAAGCCCGTTTTTTTACTATTGACAAGGCTCTAAAAATCCTTCATCTAAAAGAGCTTCTTTTCGTATCTTTTCGGGATTGTACATAATATATTGTCCTACCCAGGTAGAGCCTTGAAACTCTCGCAGCTGTTTGTCGAACTCTAATTTTACACTGCTACTTAGAATTGCCTGCTCAAAATCTTCAATAACCGAAATGGGTAAAATTCCTATTTCACGCGGATAGGCTATGCGAACATCTTTTATTTTTCCGTTAATATCGGAAAAGAGTGAAATTTTCAGATGTACGGAAGTGTCATAATCCCCTGTAAACTTTTTAAAATAGTAAGAAAGATATTCTTTTATTAACTGATCCATCTTATGTTTATTCCCTATTTTAATGGGAGGAGTATGTTCAAAAAGCAGATATGCCGGAGTTGATTTTGTGAAAATATTATTTTTGTTATAGACTACATAAAAGCCGGGAGAGTTGTACTCTTGGATATAGGTATTGTTTTTACCCTTTATTATATCTGGTCTAAGATTAATTTGGGCGAAAGATATATTGCTTATATTTAGCAATAATATAATAATTAAAAAATTAATTGTTTTCATATTGTTATTAACCTTACTACATCCAAATTATTTCATT
>JBGZFC010000126.1:0-5406 GCA_041846575.1 Bacteroidota bacterium | reverse complement strand
TAAACAGAAAATTTCAGTAATTTTGTCTTTGGTAAGCAAGCTCATAGATAATCGTATTTTGTTGTTTATCAGATATAAAGATACGAATTATTTGCTTGCTTACCAAATTTTAGTGATGTTTCTTAGCCGAAACTCAGGTTATTAAAAGTGTATTTTTATTTACATTGATGATCTTTTTATTTTTTTTTGCGAAAAAAGTAGTTTCGAAGAAGTTTTTATAGATGTACATATAGACTTTTTAATTAAAGATATTGAAGGTAACGATTTGCTTAATTCAAACAATCCTAATGCTATAAATCTTAATAATATAAAAATTATTTATGAAATTAATGGAGAACAAATTGTTTTCAATGATGAGTTAATGGATGCTCCTAAGGGTTTTCTTTTTATTGAAGAAGGTGAATTTTATAGATTGAGAGTTTTCCTAAATATAGACGTAAATTCTGAAAACCTGTAACTTATGTTCAGTGGGATGAAAATGATCCTGATAAACTTTCATGCGAGGTTGTACGATATAAATCGGATTCTCTTTTTGTTGATAATCATAACTAAATAGCAACTCATTCTAAATACTTATTCAACTTATACTCAAAACTAATGATATGCGGCATGTTGAAGCAGTGTGTAAATCCCGACTTATCAAGGGTACATATTCCTAAGCCAGTAACACGTATCCGGCAACCAGCAACGCTTAAATATAAAAATAATAAAAAAATAGAGCAAAAACCTTTTTTAGCATAAAAAAGGTCATTTTTTTTGTTTAACTTTGTCTCCTAATATCGAGAACATCAACACATAAAAATAAAGTACACGTTATGTATCAAAACAAATCGGTACGATTAATACTTGAAGACGGGCAAGTTTTTCATGGAAAATCGTTTGGTGCCGAACAAGCAACTTCAGGTGAAGTGGTTTTCAACACTTCAATGGTTGGTTATCCCGAAAGCTTGACCGACCCATCCTACGCAGGACAAATACTTACTTTAACATATCCTATAATCGGGAATTACGGCGTTCCGGCAAATAGCAAGAGCAACGGTATTTCCGATTTTTTTGAGTCGGAACACATTCATGTACGTGCACTTATCGTGCAAAATTATTCCGATGATTATTCGCATTGGAACGCTGCAAAAAGTCTTGGTGAGTGGTTAAAGGAGGAGAATATTCCGGGTATATCCGGCATAGATACTCGTTTGCTTACAAAGTTGTTGCGTGATAAAGGTGCAATGCTCGGGAAAATTGTTTTTGATGATGACGACAATTTTGAATTTTACAATCCCGACAAAGAAAATCAGGTGGATAAAGTATCTTGTAAAGAGGTAATTGAATATAAAACAGGAGACAAAAAGGTAGTTTTAATAGATTGCGGTGTAAAACACAATATTATTCGTTATCTTTTGTCGAAAAACATTCATTTGATACGTGTTCCGTGGGATTATGATTTTAGTCATATAGATTACGATGGCATATTTATTTCAAACGGTCCGGGTAACCCGAATCATTGCGATGTTGCGGTTGAGAATATTCGTAAGGCAATGGCAGGAACAAAACCTATTTTTGGAATATGCATGGGCAATCAACTACTCGCAAAAGCTGCAGGTGCCGATACTTACAAACTGAAATACGGACATCGCGGTTCTAATCAGCCCGTGCGCAAGGTCGGTACAAACACCTGTTATGTTACTTCGCAA
The DNA here is from genome assembly GCA_041846575.1 of Bacteroidota bacterium. Classification (GTDB taxonomy): domain Bacteria; phylum Bacteroidota; class Bacteroidia; order Bacteroidales; family Dysgonomonadaceae; genus JBGZFC01. Next base: position 3,715 of record JBGZFC010000126.1, on the reverse strand, counting down.
AATCATGGTTATGCAATTGATGAAAAATTATTGAGTAAAGATTGGGAACCATATTTTGTAAATATGAATGACGGGACAAACGAGGGAATAAAGCACAAAAGCAAACCTTTCTACTCTGTTCAGTTTCATCCTGAAGCTGCTGCAGGTCCTACCGATACTGAATTTTTCTTTGACGATTTTGTGAAAATGTTGTAACTTAAAGTTTAGTTTTTGTAAATAGCTATTCGCTTAAATACAAATTATTACAATTTTTTTCAAAAACCATTACTCAATCAAAATATAACTGACAAAAAGAGGAAATCTGTTATGATTATCAACGATAAAAAACAACACAATATTAAAAAAGCCCTTCTTTTGGGTTCGGGTGCTCTGAAAATTGGTGAAGCGGGAGAGTTTGACTATTCTGGTTCACAAGCATTAAAAGCTCTTAGGGAAGAGGGTGTGGAAACAATTCTGATAAATCCCAATATCGCAACTGTACAAACATCGGAAGGTACAGCCGATAAAATATATTTCTTACCTGTAACACCGTACTTTGTAGAAAAAGTAATAGAAAAAGAGCGTCCCGAAGCTATTTTATTGGCTTTCGGCGGACAGACGGCGCTCAACTGCGGTGTACAGCTTTACTTGTCAGGAGTTTTGGGAAAATACAATGTAAGAGTTTTGGGAACACCCGTGCAAGCTATTATGGATACGGAAGACCGAGAACTTTTCGTGAAAAAACTCGACGAAATCAATGTAAAGACTATCAAAAGTGTTGCGGTATCAAGTGTAAACGAAGCACTGCAAGCTGCCGAAGAACTTGGCTATCCGATTATTGTGCGTGCCGCTTATGCTTTAGGCGGTTTGGGTTCGGGATTTTGCGATAATAAAGAAGATTTGAAGTCGCTTGCTGAAAAAGCACTAAACTATTCCGATCAACTATTGATTGAGAAGTCGTTGAAAGGTTGGAAGGAGATTGAGTACGAGGTTGTTAGAGACCAATACGATAATTGTATTACGGTATGTAATATGGAAAATTTAGACCCGTTGGGCATCCATACCGGAGAGAGTATCGTGGTTGCACCGTCGCACACGCTCAGCAATTCGGAATATCACAAACTTCGCAGTCTGTCAATCGCCATAGTAAGACATATCGGTATAGTAGGGGAGTGTAACGTACAGTACGCTTTCGATACCGAGTCGGAAGATTACAGAGTGATAGAGGTAAATGCCCGATTAAGTCGTTCATCGGCTCTTGCATCAAAAGCAACAGGTTATCCGTTGGCATTTGTTGCTGCAAAATTGGGATTGGGTTATGGACTATTCGATTTGAAAAACTCTGTAACAAAGTCAACAAGTGCATTTTTCGAACCTTCATTGGATTACATTGTTGTGAAAATTCCGCGTTGGGATTTGGGTAAATTTGCAGGTGTATCTAAGGAAATTGGCTCAAGTATGAAATCTGTAGGCGAAATCATGGCTGTAGGACGTACGTTTGAAGAAGCTATACAGAAAGGATTGCGTATGATTGGGCAAGGGATGCACGGTTTTGTAGAAAATAAAGAACTTAAAATTGAAGATATAGATAAAGCCTTAAACGAACCTACCGACCAACGTATATTCGTGATTAGTAAGGCATTCCGTAAAGGTTACACGATTGATGAGATACACGATCTTACCAAAATAGACAAGTGGTTTCTGCATAAACTGCACAATATAATAAATACGGCTGAATCGTTAGAAAAATATTCACCTAAAACTATAGATTTCGATAAAGAGTCGAATCCCGAATTTGATTCACTGCTTAAATTGGCAAAACAGCAAGGATTTTCCGATTTCCAAGTCGCTCGAGCTGTGTGGAAAGAGGAATTGAACGAAGAATGTCTTGAAGTAGTGAGAGATTACAGAAAAAAAGTTGGTATTATTCCTGTTGTTAAACAGATAGATACTTTGGCTGCAGAATATCCGGCCCAAACTAACTATTTATATCTCACATACAACGGAACGGAAAATGATGTAAAATATTTAGGCGACAAAAAATCTGTTATCGTTCTTGGCTCCGGAGCTTACAGAATCGGCTCATCGGTTGAGTTCGATTGGTGTTCGGTAAATGCGTTGACAACGGTAAGAGAGGAAGGTTATCGCTCTGTGATGATAAACTACAATCCTGAAACCGTTTCTACCGATTACGATATGTGCGACCGACTATATTTTGATGAACTGACTTTTGAAAGAGTAATGGACATCATTGAGTTGGAAAATCCGCATGGTGTAATATTGTCGGTTGGTGGACAAATTCCCAACAACTTGGCTGTTCGTCTTGATAAAGAGAATGTCAATATATTGGGTACATCGGCAAAAAGTATTGATAATGCGGAGGATAGACACAAATTTTCGAGCATGCTTGATGAGTTGAAAATAGACCAACCTCGTTGGATGGAGTTGACCTCTTTAGAAGATATTCACAAATTTGTTGAAAAAGTAGGCTATCCGGTGTTGGTACGACCTTCGTATGTTTTATCGGGTGCTGCTATGAACGTTTGTTCTAACGATGAAGAGTTGATAAACTTCTTACAATTGGCAGCCGAAGTCTCTAAACAACATCCGGTTGTAGTGAGCGAATTTATCCAAAATGCAAAAGAGATAGAGTTTGATGCCGTGGCAGACAAAGGTGAAGTTATCACTTATGCTATTTCAGAACACGTTGAGTTTGCAGGCGTTCACTCCGGAGATGCTACAATACAGTTTCCCCCGCAAAGGCTTTACGTTGAAACTGCCAGAAAAATTAAAAAAATAGCTCGCCAAATTGCAAAAGCGTTGGAAATTTCAGGTCCATTCAATATTCAGTTTTTGGCAAAAGAGAATCAAATCAAGGTCATTGAGTGCAACTTGAGAGCTTCACGTTCATTCCCGTTTGTTTCGAAAGTGTTGAAAATCAACTTTATCAAAAACGCTACAAAAGTAATGCTCGGTCTTGAAGTTGAAAAACCGCACAAGAGTGCTTTCGATTTGGATTATGTAGGCGTGAAAGCTTCGCAATTTTCTTTCTCACGTTTGCAAAAAGCAGACCCTGTTTTGGGAGTAGATATGTCATCTACAGGAGAAGTTGGATGTTTGGGCGATGATACTCATGAAGCACTATTGACAGCAATGTTATCTGTAGGATACACTGTTCCGAAAAAGAATGTACTGTTTTCTACCGGTCCTGCAAAATCGAAAGTTGAACTGTTGGATTCTGCAAAACTTTTATATAAGAAAGGTTATAATCTGTTTGCAACAGGCGGTTCGCATAGGTTCTTGGAGGAGAATGGTATTCCTGCCACATTAGTATATTGGCCCGGAGAGGAGAAAAGTCCCAATGCGATAGAGTTGATAAAAAACAAAGAGATAGATTTGGTTATCAATATTCCTAAGAATCTAACACCCGGTGAGCTTAAAAATGGATACCATATTCGTCGTTCATCTATCGATTTTAATGTGCCTTTAATTACGAACTCACGGTTGGCAGCGGCATTTATCCACGCTTTCTGTGCTATGGATATTGACCGAATAGAGATAAAATCGTGGGATGAATATAACTAATTTGCGTGAGTAACAGACCCTCGCGGCATAACCACCTATTACGAATACGATTCTTTCGGCAGGTTGGAATTTATAAAAGATAATCAGCAAAACATTATAGAAAAGTACGAATACCATTATAAACCACAGTAAAGATATGAGACATAGATAT
>JBGZFC010000125.1:0-15493 GCA_041846575.1 Bacteroidota bacterium | reverse complement strand
GGTTATACTGCTTGGGCGTTGGAAAGAGGTGTAGGTAACAGATTGATTCCTTATCGCCACTGCCGACCCCGCGGGTGTAAGCAGGGTTACCTGATAAGGTTTGCCACTGTTGCCGTACTCCATTGTGCCGACTCCGGGCATGGAGGTGATATTGCCGTTATCGGCATAACTTATCGGTTGCAGACCTATTCTCGATAATCTGTTTAAACGGTCGTATCCGAATATTTCGCTCTTGTTGCGTGTATTATCTTTTCGGCTGCGCAGATTGCCTTTTTGAGTATCAAAATCGTAAATAAAACTTTGTATATTGCCGGCACTTCTGGTTGTAGGCATGCCAAAGTCGTTATAACCATATACACGAGACATCCTACCTGTTACGGCTTTAGTGGGCAACCCCAGAGGGTTCTCTTGTGAAAGTTTCCAAAAAGTAATACGGTTAAACAGTATTTCGGTATTGTGTCCGTTGGTATATACAAATGTTTCTGTACCTATCATACCGTCTTGCGAATCGTACCGTATTTCATATACATTTCCGGTATCGTATCTAAATGTTTTTTTCAGCCATTTACCGTCGGGAGCATTTTCACGTATAGTATTGGGTCGGTCGTAAGCATCATAAGTATATGTTTTAGATGTGCCGTTATTTGATGTTTCGGAAAGCAATAATGTTGCATCAATATATGCATATCCGGTGGCAAACTCGGGACGCTGCACCGCTGTTAACCTGCCGTAATGGTCGTAGAGGGTAGTAACGGTTTGCCCTCTGGCATCGGTTACGGTAGTGGTAAGCGAACCGTCGGTGGCATAGCTCTCGGAGAAAGTTTGCGTGCCTGCACTTGGGTCGGTAATAGATGTTTGTCGTCCGCATGCATCATAACCAAACAATGTAACCACGTTACCGGGTGCGGTAATCTTCGATGGTTGTCCGTCGGGTCGCAACGTGTAGGTAATAACTCCACCCGGGTCTTCTACTTTTATTAATGCTCCGGAAGCATCGGTGGTTTTGGTGGTAGCAATACCGTTGCGAGTTTCGGTGGTGCTTAATCCGTTATAACTCCAAGTAGTTGTTTTTCCGGATGCTTCGGAATATGATATGGGGCGATTGTAGCTATCATATTGATATGTATTCCAATGTGAAGGGGCAGAGCCTTTAAATGGCAGTGAAGTTCTATACAGCCTTCCACGTGAATCATATTCATAGTCGGTAAAGAGCCATGAACCGTCAAAACGGCTACTACCGGAGCGTACTTTTCTATCTAAAGCATCGTAATGAACAATAACATCGGGTTTGCCCGTAACCTTTTCGGTTACTGTATAACACCCTAGTCCTCCCCATTGAATATTGGTTGTGGCGGTTACTCCATCGGGTGTTGTTTCAGATTTTTGTCGCCCCCAAGCATCAAATACTTTAGTGGTTGTCCTGCCTTTATGGTCGGTTATAGAGCATGCATTCCCAAACTTGTCGAATCGGTCGTAAGTTGTTTTTTGTCTGAAAGCATTGGTTACAGAGGTTAAAAATCTGCCCGATAAGTCGTATCCATAAGTTGTACCACGAAAAGTAGTTACATTATAGGGTGCGCTCTTTTCGCTTGTTACGTTTCCGTATGAATCGTAAGTCCATCGGGTTTCGCCCGTTTTGTTGTTCGCACTATTTCCCGCTCCGGTATAGGTAATACGTGATTCGGGAAGATATCCATCGTATTCAATAAATTCTCTGGTTGTCCAAGAGTTGCCGTTACGTGTAGATGTTACTGTTTTTTCTTGAGGTAACGAAACATTATAATATCCTGATTGTTGTGGACCGTAATATGTCTGTGTAGTTATAGATGAAACAGCATTTGCTCCACTACCAATTATTTCTGTTATTTTTGTGGGACTATTATACTTATTATATTCGTACCATGCCTCAGACGATACGCCTGTAAGTTTGTCAATTTCATTGACATATATTAATCTCGGGTTGTTTTTTTTGTTTGAAAAATTATCTGTCTCATATGAATAATTGCCTGTTTTAAGAGTTGACTCTACTTTTGTAACAACTCCAAATAATAAAGGAGCATGGAATTCTTCTATTTCCATGTTTTCTACAGCATCTAATGTTTTCACTTTCTCGAATCCGCAAAAACCCAAACCTGTCCGATGTATAACAGCTCCGTGATAAAAATAGGAATAATGACTTATATTTTCTCCTGTCTTTGTATTAATTTCACTTTGGCGAATCAAATTCATTGGTGCTATAAAAGAACAAAAAGGATAATTAAAAGTCGTTTCTGTAGAAAAATAATTACTGATAGGTTCAGTCATATCGGCATATTCATTTATATGCTTATTCTCGTAACTGTCTATAAGTGTTGTAAGCAGGTTTGACTTGGTACTATTTTTAGTGAACTCATACCTTTCTATGATGCTGTTGTTTATAGCTATAAAATGGCTCGAGCTATAGTGTTTAACTGTATTGGCGGGTAAAATTTTGGGCATCGCGGATACAGATAAAGAAACTTCTGGTTTAGATGAAATCGTGCCGTTTATGTTTAGATATGGTGTTAGGATGCCATTTTTAGCATAAATAAAGTCGGCGTATCCATCACCGTTTATATCCATCAATAAATATTCATCATTATGAACATTAGTGGTAATGTTCATTTGACGGCTTATAAATCCATCTCCTTTAGATATATAAGCATTCCATGTATTACCGTTATCTTCAATTTCTATGGATGCTTGCGATAAAACCATATCTCCATGTTCAGGACAACAGTAAGAGAAGTTTTTATCCTCACTTTTGATATTTTTTTTGTCTTTTTCTTGACAGTATTCTAATTGGGTTCCGCATTCTCGGCATTTTGCTTGTTCGGGGTTATTTGCATAATACTCCCACAAATCTTTATTACAATGTTTACAGTGTTGTGGATACCCAAAATCTAAAGACAGCGGTTCTACCCTATAACAGTAAGGACAAAGACGAGGATACCAGACAGGGAGATTTTTTGTTATCGTGCTATATAAAGAAGCCTTAGGCGAAACCAATAAATCGGGTTTCCCATCCCCGTTTAAATCGCCAACAGTCATTCCTCTCATAAATAAACTTCCTCTTGAGAGGACATTTGAAGAAAATTTTTTGATAAAAGAATTGGTTTTATAAAGCTCATATACATCTGTTCCGGAGGTAGTTAAAAAGCATAACTCTGTTTTTCCGTCTCCGTTAATATCCAAAGGAAGCAGGAAGCGATTATCTTCAAAACCAAAAGAGAATAAAGAATTCTCGCTTATTTTGTATTTGTGCTCTAAATCAATTAATGCAAATTGCGATACATTATTACTGCCATCGGGTTTTATATTAGGTGATATGGCGAGTAATTGGGCTTTGCCATTTCCCTTGAAATCTCCAAAAATACAAGTTCTGGGCAAAGGGTCATTAATAAAACTATCTTTCCAATGATTATATGCTCCTTCTACCTCTACATTAAATGTGTATTTAAGTGTAACTCCATATCCACTTCCCGTTACGCTTGATACTTTATATACTGTTATCTTCAATACTGTTTTTGTTGCATGTTGTTGATTTCCGATGGTAATTATCCCTGATACTCCATTTAGATTTATTTTAACTATCTCATCCACTCCGTCACCATCAACATCCACAGCTTCTATGGTCTGAAATTTTTCTCCCATAGTAATGGTTTGACCGATAGTTCCTAAAGATGAGACTATCGGAACTATTATTATTTTTTGGTCTTCGGGATAACCGTTTTCGTTGTCTGGATATAAGCTGGGATATGTTATTAAACCATCAGTATATCCATTTTTTATAAATTTACCTCGTTTAAAAATTGGATTTGAAACGGACTGAAAATATAGATGTAAATTAATAGAATCTTTTTTTTCTAAAATACCGGAATAATTATCTTCATAATAATTGTATGAAAAAGTTATCGGATTTAAAGAAGAATTGCCGGTAAGACAATCTAAACGAGTCAATCTATTTACATCGGTTAGTTCATGTGTTAGTTTATAGGTACATAATTCTTCCCATGTTTCATTAGTTTTGCTTTTGGAGGTAATGGTTTTAAGCAATTTATTGGAAGAAACCGGAACTCCTGCCATATAAGCTGTGACAAAATCGGCTCTGTCATGATAAACAAACTTTATTTCGCCCCAATGTGTATCTGATGTTTTTCCTCCATAATTTATTTTAGAAATATAGTAATTGTTTCCTGACTCAATATAGGTAAAATTAATTTTATAACCGTTAATGTCGGTTATCTCGGTAATAGGATATATATGTTTTGGTTGGGTATTGTTTTTATACCCGAAAGTAGCTATACTACCATTGGGATAAGCAGCGGTAAAGTATGCAGTATTATTTTGAAAATAGTGACTTTTTACTAAAACAAAACCCTGTGCTGTTTCATAATTATAATAATCTTCGAATATATCTTCGTCCGGATTTTCGGGTATTATTATCGGTGGTGTACTTTTTACATTACCATAATTCACTAAACGAATTCCGTCTAACAGAAAGGCATTGCTCGAGGGAGATAGCAAATTGGGAGCATCGGTAAATCCATCGTAATGGATAGATTTACCTGTTATCGTTATTGCTGATAATCCGACAATATTCCAACCATATCCTGCCACACCGTTACCCGCTTGACTATTGTATGTGAGGGCTATTTGTGGTGCGGATGATTTTACCGGAGGCATGGTTATAGGTATGGTATAGGTTTTTCCTCCTGATGGAGTTACTCCTTCGGTAAAAGGAATTTTTCCCACCACGTCTTTTATTGACAAATTATCATTCTTTGTTCCACTTAAAATATCAACTTTGTAATCATTAAAAGTTTCTTGTTTTGTTTGTGGCTTATTATCGGCGGTTGTTACAGGCATTGACGATTTATGTCTTCCTGAAAAATTCTCTCGAGCATTTATCTGCCCGAAACACAAAATTACGGCTATCGCTAAAAATATCTTTTTAAATAAACAAAAACGTGACATATATCTATTTTTCTATAGTATTATTTTTTTATTATTTTCCAAACTGATTCTTGCTCATTCAGTATGATTTTCAATACATAATTACCTTTAGGATAACGATTCATATTGAAGTGTGAAGATTCTCCTTCAATATATTGTTTCGCAAGCATTTTTCCTGATAAATCATACAATATAAATTCTCCTTGTGTGTGAGTATCAAACCCAAGAATGTTTATGGTTAGTACCTCTTCCACGGGATTCGGATATAGTCTTATCTGTCTTTCAGATAATATCTCTTCCACATAACTTGTGGTCGGTTGTGAAACTTGGGCGGATGCATCTTCCGTAGATCTGAATATGATACTCCGCTCTACACGATTACCGGATGCATCATAGGCAAAAGAGAGGTTTTGTCCTTTTACCGTTACACAAATCATCAACAGAAAAAATAAAGTTGTGGTCTTCAACATAAAGCAATTAAGTTAAAATGTTTTACAGATTTTTTTGCAAAGATAAGGCTTGTTTGGTTATAAAAAAAGGAAACAGATTAAGTTTATGTTAAAATAAACAACAAGCCTTTTATATTATATCTCTATGCACAATTTGTGGATTTATTAAACACAATATGCATTGGGTGCACAAACATTACTGTCTGTACTTATTCAAACAGACAATAATGTCTGTTTACCGGAAATTAAAAACCCGGGAATTACAGATTTCTATAATAAGCAAGTCAAGATTGCAATTCCCAACAACATGACAAAAATCGTAGAGACGCGGCATGCCGCGTCTCTACAATTCCATCAAAAATTATATCTGTAATTATACATTGCTAATTGATAATCGTCAACTCATCTATCACATTTTTCGCATCCATAATCTCATCGATTACATACAAAACGTATCTGATATCAACACTTATGGTACGTTGCATTTCCGGCTCAAAAAGGATGTCGCCGCTAAGCGATTCCCAATTTCCATCGAAAGCCAAACCTATAAGTTGCGCTTTACCGTTAAAAACAGGACTTCCTGAGTTTCCGCCTGTAATATCGTTATTTGACAAAAATGCTACAACCATTTTTCCTTCCGGTGTTGCATATCGTCCAAATTTTCCCGAACGAATTTTTGAAAGAATTTCCGGCTGTACATTAAATTCCGGATCGCCCGGTTTTTGTTTTTCCAAAATTCCGTCAGAAGTAGAAAAATGGTTATACCATATCGCATCATTCGGTTTATAGCCTTTCACTGTACCATAACTCATACGTTGAGTAAATGTTGCATCGGGATAGAATGTTTTATCGCTATCCATTTGCATCAAGGCTGCCATAAAATCGCGTTCGCCACGCAAAATACTTTCATAAGCCGGAGTCATAAGTTCAGAAAAGTCATAGCCGATTTCATTTGCCGAAAGAGCCAATTCCATTGCAGGGTCTTCGGTTAAATCTTCAAGAGTAGCTGTTTTCAGCAATTCGAGCAAGTCTTCCAGATTTGTAAACTTAGAATTTGTGTACAACCAATCGGCATATTTTTCGTAGCTGCCACCAAACTCTTTCTCTATCTTCTCATAAATATCGGGATGAAACTGTTTCGGAACACGTTCGGCATAAAGTTTCATTAAAGCCGGCAACACCTTTTTATCTAATTGTGGCTCATAATCTTTATAAGTTTCCAGGAAGTAAGTATTTATATAATCTTGTTTCTCTTCTTCCGTTCCGTCTCTATCGAAATTAATAATTGTATTGGCAAGACGTATCAACTCTATTCCGCTTTTAAATGTTTCCAGATAATAGGTTGTATATCGAGCCAATTCGTCGCTTTGAGAATAAGCATCGCGCAAAGCATTTATCGAATTACCAAATTTATCTTCACGCTCTTTATCGCCTTTTAACCAATCAAACAGTCTGGCTTCTAAGGCTTCTTTCTTATCAATTACGCCCAATTTCAAAAGTGCAACGTTCATACCCATGGAGTTTTTCCAATAATTTGAGCTGCCGGCATATTTATTGGCATATTTTATTCTTATGGCATCGCTTTTGGTCATTGCATCCCACCAAATCTCTTGTTTTACGCCACGAACTTCGATACGCGGCTTATTTTCCGACTCCATACGTTGACGAATACCCCATGATGATTTATATCTTTCTGTTCTTCCGGGATAACCGATAGTCATAGCATAATCATTAGCTTTTACGCCCGCAAGTGTTATAGGCACAACATATTTGGGTTTGTACGGCACATTCGATTTGCTGTAATCAGCGGGGTTGTTATCTGCATCGGCATATACTCTAAAAACAGAAAAGTCTCCTGTATGACGGGGCCACATCCAGTTATCTGTGTCTCCGCCGAATTTTCCTATTGATGAAGGCGGTGCAACAACCAATCGTACATCACGGAAAACATCATAGACAAACATATAGTATTTGTTACCTGTATAGAAAGGAACAATACGAACCATTGTAAACGGGTCTTTTTCAAACGATTCAGCTATTTCATTTGATAACGAATCGATAAACAGATGACGTTGCACCTCACTAAGCACAGCGGGCACTTTAGGCAAAATACGGTCGGTAACATCTTGCGTAGTTCTCAAAAACGAAACTGTCAAACCTTCGGCATACAACTCTTGATTATGTGTCTTTGCCGCAAATCCGTCCCTTAAATAATCATGTTCAACGGCACTTAGTTTTTGAATGGCTCCATATCCGCAATGGTGATTGGTAAAAATAAGCCCCTTATCCGAAACGGCAACTCCCGAACATCCGCCGCCAAAAATTACCACAGCATCTTTCAAAGACGGATTGTTCTCATCGTAAAGTTTATCAATGGGAAATGTAAATCCCAACTCTTTCATACGCTCTGCACTTTGGCGGTTCAACTCTTTCAAAAGCCACATACCTTCATCGGCTTTTGAGATTGTAATCGTCATTATCACAACGAAAACAGATAAAAAAATTCTTCTCATTAAATTCTATAATTTATTGTTTAATATTGAAATTTATATTCACAGAGATACTATTTTTTCGCAAAATATTTGCCGACAATCGGTAATTCACGCAATGGTAAATCCTTCTTTAATACGATAACTACATATAACCCCAACAATACCGTATTCAAAACCAATCGGACAAACATATTTGGAATATTCGCATCGAAAAACATTATCGCGGCAAAAAAGAGCAGAGCAATCACAAAATAAAATGCCGCCGACTTCAGATCATAGTTTATCGGAAAGTTTTTCTGACCTAAAAAATATGAAATAAGCATCATTATAAAGTTGGCAGAAAGAGCCGTCCATGCACATGCCATATAGCCGAAACGAGGCACAAACAGCACATTGCCCAATATGGTTACAACAAGTCCTATCAAAGACAAATATGCGCCCCACTCTGTTTTATCGATAAGTTTGTACCAAAGCGACAGATTGAAATAGATTCCAAAGAAAAGTTCTCCGAGCATCACAATCGGAACAATTCTGAGACCTTCCCTGTAATTGGACTCCAGCAAATGTTTGATAATATCCAGATATCCGATTACGGCAAGAAAAATAAAGAGTCCAAAAATAATAAAGTATTTGGTCGCTTGCGAATATGATTCTGATTTATCGTCCCCCGACTCCCTGTTTTTCGCAAAAATAAACGGCTCGAATGCGTATCTGAATGCTTGCGTAAACATAACCATGATTACCGCTATCTTAAACGAAGCGTGATAAATGCCCAACTGATTCATCTTATCTACTTCGGTAGATAGATACGGATATAGCATTTTATCCAGATTTTGATTCATAATACCCGCGATACCCAACACAAGCAAAGGCAATGAATATGACAACATACGTTTAAGCAAAGCCCAATCAAAAGTGTATTTTACACGAAGTTGCGGCGACAGCAACACCATTCTGATAACAGATGCCGCCAAATTGGAAATCAAAATATAATCAACTCCGCGACTTATATCGAACCACGAAAAAGCAGCAGGAAATTTTGTTGCCAACCACGGACACAACAGAAAGAAAAACAAGTTAAAAAGAATCGTGAAAACTACGTTTAATATCTGAATTATTGCAAATCGTACCGGACGTTTTTGATATCTCAAATACGCAAATGGCAACGCACTAAGCGTATCTAAACCCAAGATAATGATAAGCAATAAAACATAGTGTGGCTTTATAGCTTCTGTTCCAAAAAGCCCTGTTATGGGTTGAAGGAAAAAGATTGATAAAATTACGAAAATAGTTGTGGTAAACGCAAGACTTATGATTGAAGTACTATAAACGGTAAGCGGATTCTCTTCTTCTTTGTTTGCAAACCTGAACAAGCCTGTCTCCATACCATAAGTCAGAATAACAATAACGAGTGCAGTCCAACTGTACAAGTTACCGATAATTCCCATTTGTGCGGTACTTGCCAAAACCCACGTCCAAAACGGTGCAAGCAGCCAATTAAGAAATCTCCCGAAAATGCTGCTCAAACCATAAATGGCAGTCTCTTTTGCAAGAACTTTCATCCCATTTGCCATATATTTATTTTTAATCGGATTAAGATAATATTACAAAAGTACAATATTAATCGGTTTATCTATATAAAAATTACCACTTTATTCATCTTTAATATATGTCTGTGCCATAATCTCAGAAAAAATTGTTTACTTTGCATACCGATTGATTTTATACGAAATAGTATGTCAATTATTTGAGATTAATATAAACCAAGAGTCTTGATATGTATATTCAAGATATTGAGATTCTGACAATAAAAACTTGACAAACAGGGGCAATATGCCTATTACATTTGAAGAAACTATAATAAAGATATGGCTAAACAAGAAGAGGTTTTTAAAAAATTAGTATCACACTGCAAAGAGTACGGATATGTATTTCAATCGAGTGAAATATATGATGGTTTAGGTGCCGTTTACGATTACGGACAATACGGTGTAGAACTGAAAAACAACATAAAAAAATATTGGTGGGACAGCATGGTATTGCTCCACGACAACGTTGTGGGAATAGACTCTGCAATATTTATGCACCCTGATATCTGGAAAGCATCGGGACACGTAGATGCATTTAACGACCCTTTAATCGATAACAAAGACTCTAAAAAAAGATACAGAGCCGATGTTTTAATTGAAGACCATTTAACAAAATTTGACGACAAAATAGACAAAGAGATAGAAAAAGCGGCTAAACGTTTTGGCGATTCGTTCGATGAAGCTATGTTCCGCCAAACCAATCCGCGAGTATTGGAAAATCAAAGAAAAAAAGATGAGATTCACACCCGCTTCGCTAACGCACTTAATGATAACAACCTTAACGAATTGCGGCAAATCATTATCGATTGCGAAATAGTTTGTCCTATAAGCGGCACACGCAATTGGACAGAAGTGAGACAATTCAACCTGATGTTTGCCACAGAAATGGGCTCAACGGCAGACGGTGCAATGAAAGTCTATCTCCGTCCGGAAACGGCACAAGGTATTTTCGTAAACTTCCTGAATGTGCAAAAAACCGGAAGAATGAAAATACCGTTTGGTATTGCTCAAATCGGTAAAGCTTTCAGAAACGAAATCGTAGCTCGTCAATTTATATTCAGGATGCGAGAGTTTGAGCAGATGGAGATGCAGTTTTTCGTGCAACCGGGCGAAGAACTTAAATGGTTCGAACGTTGGAAAGAGACTCGTATGCGTTGGCATCAAGCACTTGGTTTCGGAGCTAAAAAATATCGCTTCCACGACCACGATAAATTGGCTCACTACGCCAACGCTGCTACCGACATAGAATTTGAAATGCCTTTCGGATTTAAAGAGGTGGAAGGAATTCACTCAAGAACAGATTTCGACTTAAGCCAACACGAGAAATTTTCGGGTAAAAAGATGCAATATTTCGACCCCGAATTAAACAAATCTTATATTCCTTATGTGGTAGAAACTTCTATCGGTGTGGACAGAATGTTCTTATCCGTTTTGGCAGCATCATACGAAGAGGAAGTGCTCGAAGGCGGCGATACAAGAGTTGTACTGAAACTTCCGGCAGCTTTGGCTCCCGTGAAATTGGCTGTACTGCCGTTGGTGAAAAAAGACGGACTTCCCGAAAAGGCTCTCGAAATAATCGATTCGCTTAAATTTGATTTCTCTTGTCAGTACGATGAGAAAGACAGCATCGGAAAACGTTACAGACGTCAGGATGCTATCGGTACTCCGTTCTGTATAACCGTCGATCATCAAACGCTTACGGACAACGCGGTAACCGTTCGCCACCGCGACACAATGCAACAAGAACGGGTACCTATAGACCAACTTCGTGAAACCATCGCAAAAGAGGTTGAAATGAAGAGTTTGTTGCAAAAAGTGGCGAAAGCTGACTAAATTACAAAGACAATTATATCAAACAAAAGAAATAACAGCAAAACATAAATAAAAACAGATTATGAAATTAAAGTTATTGTCTATACTGTCGATTCTCGGTATTTTAGCAATCGTATCGTGCAATAAAACAGAAACTTTCGACGATAAATGGAAAAACGAAAACGAAGCACAATTTGCTAAAATAGCAGCCAATCCGGAATACACCAAATTGGAATCTCAATCGGGAAATGGTTTTATAATGTACAAAGTATTAAAAAGCGGCGAAGGTTTGACTCCGCTCTTTACCGACCAAGTAAAAGTGTTATTTACCGGATGGTATAAAAACATTTGGGAAAAACCCGATACTTATACCGACGAAAACGGCAATGTGATTACCAATAAAATTGTTTTTGAATCAACTGCCAATATGAACGATATCCCAATTGTTTTTGATGTATCTCCATTAAGTCAGTACGGCGTTGTCGATGGGTATTCAACTGCTTTACAACACATGAAAGAGGGAGATAAATGGGAAATATGGATTCCATGGAATCTGGGTTATGGTGCTGCCGGAAACAATAATATCAGAGGATATACCACACTTGCTTATGAAATAGAGTTGGTAAAAGTGTTAAATTAAATCATATCTTTTTATATGTCTCAGCAGAAATAAATAAAAAAATATTCCATAATTCCTTTTTTGTAATATTAATTTAATTTACCTTTGTCGCCGCAATTAAAATATATAATAACAATTTAAAAAAATCAAAAATGAAAAAAACCAAAAACATCTTAATTTTGCTATTAGTTATTTCTTTTTTATTTATTTCTTGTGATAAAGAAACTATTGAAATTCCAAATAAAGAATCGGAATCTGATTTTTCGGTAGTAAAAATAAATTCAGAAAACACACTGAAATTTAAGAATAAAGAAACATTTGAAAAGTTTGTTAGAGAAATTAATAAAAAGAACGATAAAGAAAAGCTTTTATTCTGTCTTAAATACAATTTAAAGACTCCTTTTGAAAGAATGGTTATGGCAGACAAAGAATTAGAAAATATTTTAAATAATTCTTCTACCAGAGAGGATTTTAATACTCAATACGCATTATTTAAGAAAAAATTTTCTGAAGACTTCTTTTTTGAGGATGAAACTAAGTTAGATTTTTCACCATACTCTAAGTTTGTTAATTCTGAACTTGAATGTATAATAAATTTAAGTGGGAATTACATTATTGGAGACTCAGTCTACAAGGCTCCAACATATGATAGTTTAACAGATATATTGAATTCATCAATACGCTCTAGTGATTTTGATTCTCAGAACTATGCAATAGGAAACACCCGAAATAGGAGGTGTGAAGCTTGGATTAGTATAACAGGAACAGATATTTATCTAAAATTTGTAGGAAAAAGAAAATATTGGTTAGGATGGTTCAAAAGAACAATGAGTTTTAATGGAAAATTTAAATTAACAGCTAACAACTCACAACACCAATATATGTGTAATTATTTTGAATTTTATGCATCGCCATATTTTGGTTATACAGAAGAGGTATATAAAGATTTAGATAATAAAGAGTTTATAATATCAACTAAACCGTATAGTGAATTAACTGTTAATTTTGGTCGAGTTGTAATTATACAAATGCTAGTTCTTCCTTCTTTAAATGGATACATGGAAATTTGGTCTTCTGAGGTTGATTATGAACATAGAGGAAAAGCAAGTGTAAATTTAGTACACCTCTATAATTAATAAATTACTGTTAAGATTTGTAACCCAAAACTTATTATTATAAAACATGTTGAGATTGCAAACTCAATAAAAACTGTTCAATGGCGCTCCGCACCTGTGTACGAGTGCCATTGATTTTATTTATCATAACGGAAAAAGCATATTTTTTGTCACCGTCAATCAGATAACCCGAATAACACTGTACACCGCCAATACTGCCACTTTTTGCTAAAATTTTTCCTTCATATTTGGTTTTTCGTAAAAAATTACGCAAAGTCCCTTCTTTACCTGCTTTTGGCAATGAGTTAAAGAAGTCGGCAGAGTGTTTGCTGTCGTTGTGCATATATATCAACAAATCGGTTAAAAGAGCCGGAGTTACCGCGTTTTGCGGTGCAAGTCCGCAACCGTCTTTCATTACCAAAGCATCTGTATCTATTTTCTTACCTTTCCAAAAACGATTGATATAATTTATTCCTTCATCAAGCGGATTACTGTAAATATCTCGATTATTGTATCGCCCGACGGTTCTAATGATATGTTCCGCATAATGATTATTGCTTTTCACATTTACTTCACGAATAATATCCTTCATCATAGGCGATTGGTAGGAGAATATAATCTTACCTATAACATAAGATGCACCTTTTCTCGCGTTGCACTCAACAGAAAAATAGTCGGCACGTGCAGTCTCTACTTTCGCAATATTATATCCAACTCGTTGTAAATAGTCTGCCAATGTTTTTCCCAAAAACATACCGGGGTCAGGAATGTCTCCCTTTATGCTGAATTGTGTTTTTCCTGCCGGAATATCTCCACGCAAAATACGTTCGTTGGAAAAAGGGATACCGTAAATATAGGAATTATCTCGTCCCGTAGTGTTAAGTGTTAAACTATTTTGAAATGTAATATCTTTTATTTCAGGCTCTGTACGAATAATTTTCGGACAACTGCTTTTGTCTGTCGTATCAAAATAGAGACGATACATATTATCAAAAACACTAATTCCGTAAGCTCCTGCGGCATAGTAATTTCCCATATCAATCCATGTCCATTCCGGCGAAACGCCGTCGTAACCAAAAAGATTATCAACAATATACAATGAGTAGCTTTTACCTGCATCAAGAGAGCGTTTGACAGCATCGGCACATTGAATAAAAAAAGCGTTCTTATTATCTCCAAAAAATTCACTGCCAAGTGTTGGGTCGCCCGAGCCTATAACTAAAATTCGAGACGAATTGTTTGCATCAATGGCAATATCGGTTTTATATCTATACTTCTCACCAAACACCTCTATAGCCGTGGCAGTTGTTATCAGTTTAAGTACTGATGCCGGTGTAAACATTTTTTGAGAATTGTAATCCACAACTACCCTACCCGATTGCATATCAACCACCGACACGCCAATCGATGCATGCTTCAAAGCCGGATTATTTACAAATTGCTGCAATCCGGACTGAGCAAAACCGGAAATAAAAAAGAAAAAAAGAAAGAATATCGAAACTGTTTTTTTCATTGCTAATCTGTTTGTGTTTTATTTTTTGCGCAAGATACAAACTTATAGGAAATAAAAAAAGCAACTCCTCTGGTGAAGTTGCTTTTTGTATATGATAAAATATTATTAGAATCTATAGCCTACAGAAAGATAAGCGTTCTGATTTTTAATATCAGCTTTATCATCTAATGAAACCAATCCCATATCCCAGCCAAGGTCAACAAGGAATGAACCGAATTCTGCACCTACACCAAGACCAAGACCGGCATCAAAACGGTTAACACCATCAACAAATGTATCTGTACTATCAGAATTTCCTTCAACTTTCACTGTAGTTTTACCTGCTACACCGTATGCCAAATATGGACCTGCATGGAAAACCATACGGGTATCCGGAGTTACATCCAATTTATAAGCAAAATGAATAGGAAGTTGCAAATACATTGCATTAATAGTAGTAGTTGCGTCTATTGTTCCTAATACAGGCAGAGTTACAGAATTATCAGATTTTGCTCCTTTAGATGTGAAATACAAACCTGATTGAATTGCCATGTTCGATGCAAAGTTGTAATCAGCTGATAAACCTACATGAAAACCAATTTTCAAATTAGTGTTTTTAACGTCGCTTCCATAAAAGTTTGACATATTCATACCACCTTTAATACCTAAACCAAGTTGTGCACTTGCTACGGTTACTACTGCCAACATGGCAATAACAATTGATAATCTCATTTTTTTCATAATCTCTTTTCTTTTTTTAAATTAATATATAGTTATTTTGTTCTAAAGACATTTATACTAATTTCTAAAACCATTAATTAAACAAACTCTTTGTTTCTTTTGTTCTATAATTTCTGCAAAAGTAATCTTTATTTACAAATTAGATATTTATCATGTATCAAATTATGTTAAATGGGGAAATAACGAACAATTCTATATTTTTTTATCACG
>JBGZFC010000124.1:0-9560 GCA_041846575.1 Bacteroidota bacterium | reverse complement strand
TAAGTATAACAAAATGGATATTAAGCAAGTACAATATGAGTTAAACAAAAGACCAAGAAAAAAATTAAATTTTGATAACCCGAAAAAAATATTTTTTGCATCTTTGCCAAACAATGTTGCATTTAATACTTGAATCTACGCTTTAATAATGTTTTTTGGAATGAATATTAATTGTTGTAGAAAAAAAGCGAATGAATAAAAAAACAAATTTACACTTATTTTTTTACTGTTTAGTGTTCACTTTCAAAATAGGCAAATGCCAACGAAACCTTACTGATAATATCCTAATTACTATCACAATAGTTGCCGTTAACAACTCGTTGATCACCATACTCATATTGAGAGCATAAAGTATTGTAAATACAACACCTCCTATAATGCATGCCAGTGCATATATCTCTCTTCTGAAAATAAGCGGAATCTCATTAATAAGTACATCACGCATCATTCCCCCGAATGAACCGGTTATAGTACCCATTGCTACCGCAACCCAAGGTTCAAAACCAAATGATAGTGTTTTCTCAACACCCACCACAACAAAAAGCCCCAAACCAATACTGTCAAACAGAAACATGGTATTTTTTAATCGTACCAACTGCTTTTGAAAAACGGCAACAAAAAGCAGCGACGCCAATGTTGTCCAAATATAAATTGGCATTCTCATCCAAAACGGTACTATACCCAAAAACAGGTCACGCAATGTTCCTCCACCGATTGCAGTCACGAAACCTATAACCAAAGTACCAAACAAGTCAAACTGCTTGGCTGCAGCCAATCTGATTCCACTAACGGCAAAAGCAAAAGTACCAAAAAACTCTATTACATCTACAAATCTGATTGTGTCAAATATTAACCTAATATTCTCTATTATTCCTATTATCACCATTTTTTACAAAAAAAGTTGAAATATTACAATTAATAAACTAAGGCATTTCAGATAATTACACCACTTCCTAAACACAGTTTGTTTTCGGAGTCGTAAACCACACCAAATTGTCCCGATGCAATACCCTGAACCTTTTCATCCGATTCAATACGATACACATCGTCTATCTTGGTTATTTTACCTGTAGTAAACTCAGGTGTGTGTCTGATTTTAAAAGAGATGTTTTTCTCATCTGCAAAGTCGCCCCAAATATCTTTCGTTATAAAATTGAAACCTTGCAGGTTGATGATGTTCCCAAACTGATGTTTGGTGTCATACCCTTTGGAAACATATATAATATTTCTGTTTATGTCTTTTTTTATTACAAACCAAGGACCGCCACTTAAGCCAAGCCCTTTGCGTTGACCAATGGTGTGGAACCAATATCCTTGATGCTTTCCGAGTATATTTCCGGTTTCCAACTCCACTATCAGCCCCTCTTTTTTGCCGAGGTAACGTTCAATAAAATCGTTGTAATTGATTTTCCCCAAAAAACATATACCTTGACTATCTTTTCTTTGTGCCGATGGAAGTTTCTGCTCGGTAGCTATAGCCCGCACCTCCTTTTTCAACAAATCGCCGATTGGAAACATCAGTTTTGAGACTTGCAGATAATTTATTTGTCCCAAAAAATAGGTTTGATCTTTTACGTGATCTTTGGCGGTAGATAACCATTTCAAACCATCTTTTTCGGTGGTTGTGGCATAATGTCCGGTGGCTATATAATCGTATTCGTGCCCCCACTTCTGCTCAAAAGCACCAAATTTAATCAATTTGTTGCACATCATATCAGGATTGGGGGTTAATCCGCGCTTCACCGAATCAACAGTATATTTCACTACACTCTCCCAATACTCTTCATGCAGAGAAACCACCTCCATACGACAACCATACTTTTTTGCTATATAAGAAACAATCTCTATATCTTCCTCCGAGGGACAATCTATATAACCATCCTCGTCTTCCATACCGATTTTAATATAAAATATCTCGGGGTCATAACCCATCTCTTTCAACTGATGAACCACCACCGAACTATCTACTCCACCAGATACAAGTGCTGCAATTTTCATTCTTTTATTTTCCTTATTTTGAGATTGTAAATCGTCTATTATTACAAGTCGCAAAGTTAATAATAAGAATCGACTTAAGAATACAGAATTAGCCATAAAACCAATAAAAAATACTTGATCAAAAATTTTATCGCAAAAAAATATTTTAACATGGTTGATAAAATAAATTAGGAAAAATACTCAATTACCGAAAATTTAGTATTATCTTTACATTCTTAGATTAGTTAGAAAGGTATAAATGTGCAAAAGTCTCGGTTTTATGCAATTGTACAATACACCTTTCGCAAGCAATGTGAATTGCTAATCCCAAATACTTTTTGGGCAAACTTGAGAAAAGAAAAAAAAACGATATAATGACTTACAAATGGATTTTTCAAACACTTACACAGGAGGAAAAAAACAAAAAAGATGAACTAACAAAAAAACTAAAAATTAATCCCATATTGGTGGAACTGTTGCTAAAAAGAGGCATCTACACAGTTGAAGAGGCAAATAAGTTTCTCAATCCCAAGTTAGAAGACTTGCACAATCCATTTCTTTTGCCCGATATGGATAAAGCTATAAGACGAATAGAGAAAGCTCTTGGTAACAAAGAACGTATCCTGATATATGGAGATTATGATGTAGATGGTACTACTGCGGTTGCGTTAGTGTACAAATTTTTGAGAAAAATAACCAGCAATATCGACTATTATATCCCCGACAGGGATGACGAAGGCTCAGGCATTTCAAAGCAGGGAGTCGATTATGCTGTAGAAACCGGTGTAAAACTAATAATAGCTCTCGATTGTGGAATTAAAGCTATACAAAAAGTAGCTTATGCAAAAGAACTTGGCATAGATTTTATTATTTGTGACCACCATATTCCCGATGAGGAGTTGCCCGATGCCGTTGCGGTAATTGATGCTAAAAGGCTCGACTCTACATACCCGTATGATGAACTATCGGGTTGTGGAGTAGGATTTAAACTTGTGCACGCATTCTCTATTCAAAACAATTACCCATTCTCCGAAATAGAGCCACTGCTCGATTTGGTTGCCGTGAGTATCGCCGCAGATATTGTACCTATTACCGGCGAGAATCGGACTTTAATGCATTATGGATTAAGACAGTTAAACTCCAATCCAAGTTTTGGGTTGCGAGGAATAATAGACATCTGCTCACTTAACAAAAAAGAGATTTCGGTAAATGACATCACTTTTAAAATAGGTCCCAGAATAAATGCTTCCGGACGAATGATGAACGGGAAAGAGGCTGTTGACCTGATGCTTGCAAACAACATTACGCAAGCAAGAATAAAAGCTAAAAACATTGACAAATATAACGAAAACAGACGTCAATTAGACAAACGAATTACCGAGGAAGCGATAGATTATATAGAGACTAATTTGGATATTGCCGAACAAAAAATTATCATTCTATATAACGAATCGTGGCACAAAGGCATCATAGGTATCGTTGCGTCACGTATTACCGAGAGATATAACAGACCGGCTGTAATCTTGACAAAATCGGGCGATATGATTTCAGGCTCAGCTCGTTCGGTCAAAGGCTTTGATGTTTTAAACGCAATGGAAACCTGTAAAGACCTTTTAGAAGATTTCGGCGGTCACACTCATGCTGCCGGACTAACATTGAGGGAGGAGAACTATGAAGAGTTTAAACGCCGTTTTCACTCAATCTCATCTTTCGAAATGGATGAAAGTGATATTGAGCCACAGCTAACGATAGATGCAGAACTTTCGTTTAATGATATTACTACAGATTTAGTAAGAGATTTAGAACTGTTTAGTCCATTTGGTCCTGAAAATGAAAATCCGATATTTATCACAAAAAATGTTATAGATTCGGGCAATAGCAAATTGGTTGGCAAAGGATTACGCCACATCAAATTTGAACTCACAGATAATACGATAACGGAGCCTATGCAGGGAATTGCGTTTAATGCCGATGAACATTTCAAAAACATAAAAAGTAAAAAACCGTTTGATATTTGCTATACCATAGAGGAAAATAAACACGGTTCGGTTTCGTTTACTCAGATAATGATTAAAGATATAAAAACGTAACTCTTTAATTGTTCTCTTAAATTTATGTCGTCGCAACTGTTTCACAAGGTTTTAAAAGAGTATTGGGGATACGACAGTTTTCGTCCACTGCAGGAGGATATTATCCGATCGGTTTGGGAAAAGAGAGACACATTGGGACTTATGCCTACTGGTGGCGGAAAATCGCTGACGTTTCAAGTTCCAACTATGGCGATGGATGGTATATGCTTGGTTATCACCCCTCTTATTGCATTGATGAAAGACCAAGTGGACAATCTGTGTGCTTTAGGCATTAAGGCTGCTGCCATATATTCGGGCATGACGCAAGAAGATATAGTTGTAACTCTAGAAAACTGCATTTTCGGCAACTACAAGTTTTTGTATGTATCGCCCGAAAGACTTTCATCGGAAACTTTTCTCATCAGATTAAAAATGATGAATGTCTGCCTGCTTGTGATTGACGAATCGCACTGTATTTCACAGTGGGGATACGATTTTAGACCTTCATATCTGAAAATTGCAAATATAAGAGAGATATTGCCAAATATTGCGGTACTTGCGCTAACTGCAACAGCTACAAAAGAGACTGTAGCCGATATACAAGATAAACTGCACTTTAAAGAGAGAAATGTTTTTAAAAAGAGTTTCGAACGAAAAAACTTATCATACGTAGTACGCCATACCGAAGATAAAATAAGTGAACTTATTCATATTTTAAATTCCGTAGGCGGTTGCTCTATTGTATATACTCGTAGCAGAAAGCAAACAAAAGAGATAGCCGTTGCACTGCAAAAAGCAAAAATTTCTGCCGACTATTTTCATGCAGGACTCTCTTATGAAGAGAAAATATATAAACAGAATGCGTGGAAACAGGACGAATGCAAAGTAATTGTCTCTACAAACGCATTCGGCATGGGTATCGACAAGCCCGATGTGCGTTTGGTTATTCATACCGATTTGCCAAACTCTATCGAAGAGTATTATCAGGAAGCGGGAAGAGCAGGCAGAGACGGAAAACAGTCGTATGCGATTGTGCTGTATAATAAAGCCGATAGTGCAAAACTCAGAAAAAGAGTAAGCGATTCATTTCCTAAAAAAGAGTTCATATTGAAAGTTTACGACTCTCTTTGCTATTATTATCAAATAGCGGTAGGCTTCGGGCTAAATGCAACTTACGATTTCGATTTATACGAGTTTTGCACCAACTTCAAACTTCCTCGATTACAAACAAATCATGCTTTAAAAATTCTTGACTTAGCAGGATACATTGAATATACAAACGAGGTTGACACTCGCTCTCGCATTAATTTCTTAGTTCTTAGAGACGAACTTTACGGTTTACATTTAGATAAGAAACAAGATGATTTGATACACACAATGTTGAGAAACTATACAGGATTATTTTCCGACAATGTGTATATCGACGAATCTCTTCTTTCCAAACAGACAGGCAACAGCAAGAATGAAGTGTCCGAAATATTGACACAACTATCCAAAAGCAGAATTATAAAATATATCCCTCAGAAAAGCACCCCTTTTATAACGTTCACTTTGCCACGGGCAGATTCAAACTATTTTTCAATACCGAAATCGGTTTTTGAAAATCGAAAAAACAGGTTTGAAAATAAAATTAAAAGCATGCTGCACTATGCCGAGAGCACGGAAATATGTCGCAGCAGAATGCTTCTTATCTATTTTGATGAACAGAGGACAAAAGATTGTGGCAAGTGCGATTACTGCCTGAAAAAAGGCGAAACAGGGTTGTCAAATTATGAATTTAAAAATATAGAAACGGAGTTAAACAAAAAACTTGCCGAACAATCGCCTCAGCGCGTAAACGATTTGGTGAAATCAATATCGGATTTTAATTCGGAAAAGGTAATTCAAGTTATTCGTTTTTTGGCAGATAAAGGACATCTGACTTTAAATGAAGATGAAATAGGAATTAGGGCTGATAATAATTAAAGGTTATAAAAAAATTTAAAGGGGTTGTTTCAAAAGCCCAACATTCGTTCGTTTTTGTCATTGCCTAAGGGCGATTCTGCGGATTCTGAGGGAAGTGAAAAATCTATCTTATAAGCTGTCGGCTGTTAGCAACGCACCCAAATCATAAACGACTCCCTGTCATTTCGAACGAAGTGAGAAATCTATTCTCCCGGCTGTTAGCTGTTGGCTGTTGTAGAAAACATTATAAAAAATGTCTTAAGTATTGGCTCTTGTGTCTTGCATCTAAAAAAAACAGATACTTCATTCCGCTAAAAGTTCCATTCAGTATGACAACATAATGATGTGCTTTACTTTTGACACTGCCGCTTTACTTGTGACTCCGACAGGATTCAAACCTGTAACCTTCTGATCCGTAGTCAGATGCTCTATTCAGTTAAGCTACGGAGCCTTTTTTTGATTTCTTTTCAGGGTGCAAAGATAAGACATTTATTGTTAATACACAAAAAAAGTATCCCTTTATTAAGAAAAAAAATTATTTTTACCTGTTTCGATATTAATCAGATTTTTTTCAGAGAATAATTGCTGTAAAAAAAGTTGTGGCGATGATTTCTCCACCGCCACAACTAATATTTATAAAACTAATATCGGCACAACGCCAAATAATCACAATAATTTATTCATATTATTTTCTAAACGGAAGTTTAACAACTTCTGCCTTCAAGTTTTTGTTACGAACTTTAATGTTGATTTCGGTACCAACTTTGGAGTATTCGGGTTTTATGTAACCCAAACCGATACCTATTTTAAGCATTGGCGACATAGTTCCTGAAGTAACTACTCCGATAACTTCATCATCTGTATTAGCTATTTCGTAACCTTGGCGTGGAATACCTTTATCTTTCAAAGTAAAAGCAGTAAGTTTGCGTGGAAGACCTTCGGCTTTTTGTTTTTCTAATACTTCTCTTCCGATAAAATTGTTTCCTTCTGTAAGTTTGGTAATCCATCCCAATCCGGCTTCTAACGGAGTAGTTGTTTCATCCAAATCGTTTCCGTACAAGCAGAAACCCATTTCCAAACGAAGTGTATCTCTTGCTCCCAATCCTGCGGGTTTGATTCCGAATTCGGCTCCGGCTTCAAAAATGGCATCCCAAAGTTTTTGTCCATGCTCGGGATAAAAATACAGCTCAAAACCACCGGCTCCTGTATATCCTGTATTAGAGATAATTACGTTATCAACACCGCCCATTTTTCCGGTTGCAAACGCATAATAAGGTATTGCAGACAAGTCAACATCGGTTATTTTTTGTAATGCAGCCACAGCTTTTGGTCCTTGTACGGCAAGCAAAGCAGTGTGATTAGAAGCATCTTCCAACTCTGCTCCCATGGTGTTTTGTTTTTGACACCACTCCCAATCTTTTGCCATATTTCCGGCATTTACTACCATCATATATTTTTCAGGTTCGTAATGATATAGCAGAAAATCGTCTTTAATACCGCCATTTTCGTTAGGAAAACAAGAGTACTGTACTTTTCCAACATCTAAGGTTGAAGCATCGTTAGAAGTAACTTTTTGAATAAATTCAAGAGCTTTTGGTCCTTTCACCCAAAATTCGCCCATATGTGATACATCAAAAACACCAACTGCATTTACTACAGTTTGGTGTTCATCTATAATTCCCGAATATTCAATAGGCATATTGTATCCGGCAAACTCATGCATTTTTGCGCCTAACGCAATGTGTAAATCTGTAAAAGGTGTTGTTTTCATCTGTGTTTTATTTTAATTTGTCTATTATAATATTAAAAAAATAGAGAAGTTTCAGCAAAATTATCTGGCTACCAACTCTGCTATTTTCACGATTACTTCAGTTGCTTTTTCCATCGCTTTGACAGGCACAAACTCATGACGTCCATGAAAATTCATACCTCCCGCAAATATATTAGGACATGGTAATCCCATAAATGACAGCCTTGCTCCGTCAGTCCCACCGCGAATAGGTTTCACGTTAGGTACGACACCTACTTCTTCCATAGCTTTGAAAGCGTAATCCACAACATGCATTACAGGTTCTACCTTTTCACGCATATTGTAGTATTGGTCGCGCATTTCGAGCGTTAAACGATTATCGTATCGAGTATTTAGATAGGATACGGCTTGTTCCATCACTTTTTTACGATTTTCGAAAATATCTCTGTCATGATCACGAATAATATAAGTCATCGAAGCCTCTTCCACACTTCCGTTTAGAGCGATAAGATGGAAAAAACCTTCATATTTTTCCGTATGCTCCGGTCTTTCGTTTGCGGGCAACATGTGTGTCAGTTCATTTGCAATTTCCAGAGCATTTATCATTTTATTTTTTGCATAACCCGGATGTACATTTCTTCCCTGTATAGATATTTTTGCATAAGCAGCATTGAAGTTTTCATACTCCAACTCTCCTATTTCGCTACCATCCATAGTGTAAGCCCAATCGGCTCCAAATTTATCAACATCAAACTTATCGGCACCTCTACCAATCTCCTCGTCCGGAGTGAAACCGATTCTGATTTTTCCATGTTTTATCTCCGGATGATCAATCAGATATTGAATAGCTGTCATAATTTCTGCAATACCTGCCTTATCATCAGCACCCAAAAGAGTTGTTCCATCAGTAACGACAATATCTTCACCAATAAATTTCAACAGTTCAGGAAAATCAGCAATTGAAGTAACGATGTTTTGTTCTTTATTAAGCACGATATCGTTACCATCGTAGTTTTTTACAATTCGTGGATTTACATTTTCACCACTCATATCAGGACTTGTATCGAAATGCGCTATAAAGCCGATTGTCGGGACTTTTTTATCTGCATTAGAAGGCAGTGTTGCCATCAAATAACAGTTGTTATCTAAAGAAATGTCGGTCAAACCCATCTCTTTCATTTCTCGCTCAACCTCTTTTGCCAGATTAAATTGCTTTTGTGTACTTGGTGTCTGAGTGCAATTATCATCAGACTGAGTGTCTATTTTAACGTACTTGATAAATCTTTCAACTATATTCATAATTTTGAAGTTTGAATTATTATCTACAAAGATAGCAAAAGCCTTTTATTTAATAAAATCTATTTAAGAGTTTTGTAAGTAAAAAAAAAACACTATCTTTGCAGTCGGGTAAGTCCTATACGGCCAGCTCCCATTGAATCCCCCAGGTCTTGACCGAAGCAAGGGTATTTGGTTGTAGCGGCGCGATATAGTAAGCTTACCCTTTTTTATTTTAATAGCTTTAAACATATATTTTATACAACAAAGGGGCTGTCTCAAAAGCCCGACATTCGTTCGTTTTTGTCATTGCCTAAGGGCGATTCTGCAAATTCTTCACTTCGTTCAGAATCTATCTTGCTCTTAGCTGTCAGCTGTTGGCTTTTGCTGTAAATATTATAAAAATGTCTTAAGTCTTGGCTCTTGTGTCCTGCATCTCAAAAAAACAGATACTTCATTCCGCTAAAAGCTACATTCAGTATGACAACATAGTGATGTACTTACTTTTGATGCTGCGGTATTATCCCAAAAAGTGTGTAAATAGT
>JBGZFC010000123.1:0-4489 GCA_041846575.1 Bacteroidota bacterium | reverse complement strand
TAAACAGAAAATTTCAGTAATTTTGTCTTTGGTAAGCAAGCTCATAGATAATCGTATTTTGTTGTTTATCAGATATAAAGATACAAATTATTTGCTTGCTTACCAAATTTTAGTGATGTTTCTTAGCCGAAACTCAGGTTATTAAATGCAATATTTTTGTTCAAAGATGCGAAAAATATTTTTTCGCGTATCAAAATTGAATTTTTTCCTTAGCCTTATGTTTAGCCTATGTTGTAATTGATTTATTTTCTGCTTGTTACAAATATTAAAAAAGATGCTTCTGGGTATATGTGCTGCCTAACAAATTAGATCTTTGCCTCTTTGTCCTTTACCAAAATTTACCTCCCTCTTCATTTTTTATCCTCTCCTTTTCGGACAAAACAATGCTTTTCTCTTCCACTCTTATATGTTTATCATTTCGTTCGATGTCTAATTGCACGGATAATGAAAAAAAACAAAAATAATCTTTTTCATTCAAATTATTATTACTACTTTCGCAAACGATAAAGATTATGCCAAAATATAAAAAGTAATTCGGCAAACAAAGTGTTGAATGCAACGTTGAGGAAAAAATTATCGTTAAGCAAAGTCCTTTTCTCATATTATAGACCGCATATTTGCTCATTATCGAGAGAATGCCAACGCTTATATAAATCGTATTTTAAAGAAAAACTATAATATTAAAATTCAAACTAAAAAATTTTTAACTATGGCTATTTACAATTATGGAATAGGAGGAAACGAAGTAAAGGTTGATGCCAATGAATCTATTGCCGACATCCCTTCCAACAGAACATTGCTTATTCAGAAATTAACCGATGAAGCTCCCGTTACACCGGAAACTGTGTACGGATTGCAAACGGTAGAAGATGTTTTCGAGAGATTCGAACCGACCGTAACGCTGGAATATAAAACCGAAGACGGAAGCGACATCAAAGAGTCTATAACTTTTAAGAACTTAGGGGATTTTGATGTAAAAAAAATAAAGGAAAACAGCGAGTTTTTAAGCAGACTTGATGTAGAAAAAGAGCAAAACATTAAAATTGCCCGTCAATTATCATCAAACAGAGCTTTACTTAAAGCCCTCGAAAATCCCGAAACACGTAATGCAATTATAGAGGCTCTCGAAGAATCGATTCGCGAGATTGAACAAGCACAAGCAAAAAACAACATTTAATACATTATGGATATGACAAATAATACACAAACCCAACAAAAAACGGTAGTTGCTCCCGGTCAAGTAACCACGAAACAGACGACCACGACAGCAACCGAGAAACTGAAAGAATTTGGGGGCTTTTCATTCCTTGAAAACATCATTGACGGATACTCCAATATGAATCCTGACCGAAAAGCCCGTAGAAATATATTTTTAACCGATAAACAATGGGATGCGGAACGTAAAACGTTGTCGAACAGGCTGAATGTATGGCTCGAATTGCTCAAAAGCGGAGAGTCGGCAGAAAAAATGCGTGACAAAGCTAAAGAGAAAGCATTAAAAGTAGAAGAACTTCTCAATGCAAATCTCAAAGCTGCGTTGCAAAGAACACGCGAATTGGAATCGGCTTACCGCTCGGTAGCGCTGTTTTATAAAAACACGGAAAGTGACAAGGTTAAAAATGTAACTATCTTGAATGCGTCGATGGAGCAACTGCAAGACCTCGATAATACGTTATTCATCGACTACGTTGCCGGTGAATTGAAACAAAATTTCGACCGGCTCGATTTGCGTCGTAACTACTCCATCTTAATTGTTCCCGGATATCTGGGTTCCAATGCCGTTTTGGAAAAATGGGCAAAGATAGCACACGAAAACAAAGCCGTTTTGGTTACTGATTTTCAAGACTTGGAGACTCCCGACGATGTAGTAGATATTTTTTTCAATGCCAACCATACCGGTGGCGACGCCTATCGCTCGAATACACTGATGACCTGCAACTGGCTTTTGGGAAGACAGCGACAAGACAGCGTGGGAGAGGAAGAAAATCTTTACATCCCGCCATCCTCAGCTTTAGCCGGTAAAATATACAGCACGCTGATGTCGCAAGTGGTAGCCGGTAAAAAATTCGGGGGTATCAACGAAGTGGAAAGCGTACGTTTCGATTTGAAAAAAAGCGAAATTTCCGAACTCGAAAAAATGGGACTTGTGCCTATGGTAAACGAGTACAGCAAGGTAATGGCTTTTTCGGCAAAAACCCTCTTTAACGGCGACAACCTCGGTTTGCAAACCTACTCGGTAGTACGTGTTTTCGATTATATTACCAAAGTACTGTTCGACTTCCTCAACCGACGTGCCTTCGAAAATTGGACATCCCGCACCGAAGCCGACCTGCGCAGCCAAATCGTAAAATTCTTGGACAGCATACAGGGTCCTACCAAGTTGATTGAGAAATTCAAAATAATGAAAATAGAGCAAGACCCCAACCAAAAAGACCGTGTATTGCTCGATATTCACGTAACGCCCTATTTTCCGGCAAAGAGTTTTGTTATTCAGTTAGACGGACACAAAGGCGACGGTCCCGAAGAAGCCATCTGGCAAAGCGAATACAAACAAGAGTAATTTATTATTTTTATCTTGCAAGCAATAAGTTCTTTTTTGAGGAGAACTTATTGCTTGTTGTTTTTTATTAGATACACTATAATCTTATGAGTAATATGGAGCATTTAGGGTTAAACTCTTATCTTAATTCACAATTGACTTCGGCATGGCGTATGGCTGCCGATAGTCCGAGCTATGCCGAAACGCCGTATCAATATCTGTGCAAAACGGTAAAGATGTCGCTCAAGACAAATCCGCGGACAAGAACCGAATTGGAACTATTTGCCCAAGAAGGAATGAAACAGTTGCTTTCGAACTCAGAGTTATTAAGGGAGAACGGAATTCCGACAGAAAACAATTCTTCCTTTTTTGACGATTTTTTAAATATCGCAGGTAAGGCGAACAGCGCCGCCGGATTTTATACCGGTTATAAACAGTATGATCTTTACATCGATGCCAAGTGGAACGATGGCGTGGGGAAATGGAAAGGGAAAAACGGTGTATGGTATATGGAAAAGGTGGAAGGAAAAATGGATTTTTTTGGGAACCAATATACCGGTTCAAGAAAAAACATTATTTCTGAATTTGACAAATACTCAAAAATAGGGAATAAATTATTTTGGATAGGCACAGGTATTTCTGTTGTACAAGGTGGATTTGCTATATCTGAAGGTAATATTGGAGGTGCTGTTAAAGCCGGAGCCGATATTGTCGTGGGAGTTATAGCCACATGGGGTGGTCCGGTAGGGTGGACTATCGGTGGAATTTATCTGTTTTTGGATTTAACGGGAGCATTTGAGCAAAGACATTTTCGGTGTGTATCGCCTTATGCCAATAATCCTCATATCCATTTGCGGGATAAAACCTACGTGAAACCACCTCTAATCCTTTCGCTTCCGCGACCGAGAATACCGACTGCCCCTAAACCTAAAGCCGAATTCCGACAAGGCTATAAAAGATACTGATATGAATGTTTGGAAATATATTTATATACAATTCTTTAAAATACGACGTAAAATAATAGGTTATGACGGTGCGGATGAATATGCCGCAATGCTTTTTGTGGCGTCGCTTGACTGTCTGTTTTATTGGGGAGTCGTAACTTTCGCCGATGGCTTTACCGGCTATCATTTACTTCCTAAACACAAACCTCTGTACGCGTTTCTTTTTATCGGCGGAGCATTGATTATTGAGAAAATTCGTAAACGTTCCATGTGTAAAGAAGGAGTTTTTGAGCGTATTAAAAAAGAGGTTGAAGATGAACCCCGAAAGTTTTTTTGGGGAACACTCTCGTTGTTATTTGTTTTATTTGCGCTTGCTTTTTTTGCATTGTCAATGTATTTGTGGGGAAAAAAGATGATACCGGCTTTAGTTTCATTTTGACAAGTAAAAAATGAACGTTTGGAAATATATCTATATAAAGTTTTACGAATTTAGGCGGTGGATGTTAGGAAAAACGCTTGGGGAGGCTTATGCCGCAATGTTGTTTGTGGCATCTCTTGACTGTTTGTTTTATTGGGGAGTGGTAACTCTTGCCGATGGTTTTACCGGCTATCATTTACTTCCTAAGCACAAACCCTTGTATGCAATTCTTTTTATCGGCGGAGCTTTAATTATAGAGAAAATTCGCAAACGGTCCATGTGCAAAGAAGGAGTATTTGAACGTACAAAAAAAGAGGTTGAAGAGGAGGCCCGTAAATTTTTATGGGGAACACTCTCGCTGTTATTTATTTTGTTTGCTCTTGCTTTTTTTGCATTGTCAATGTATTTGTGGGGAAAAAAGATGATACCGATTGTAGTTTCATTTTAACAGATTAAAAAAATGAACGTTTGGAAATATATCTATATAAAGTTTTACGAATTTAGGCGGTGGATGTTAGGAAAAACGCTTGGGGAGGCTTATGCCGCAATGTTGTTTGTGGCATCGTTTGATGTGTTATTGTATTTTGG
>JBGZFC010000122.1:0-3301 GCA_041846575.1 Bacteroidota bacterium | reverse complement strand
TTGGACTGCCGAAAAGCTTCCGATTTTGTGGAAATTTTAAAGATAATCAACCGTGACTTGGATTTGTGCTTAGAAAATAAAAACATAGCTCATAGAACTATATCCCAACAAGTTACCTCTTTTGCTAAAAATGTTGAAAAAACTAAAAACGTAGAAGAAACACAAAGTGAGCAAGAAATGGTAGATACAAAAAATGAAAAAAATCTATATGAATTTATCACACAAACATTTACCGAACAAGAATTGGCTTTTTGGTCAAAATCGGGTATAACACATTCGCTTTTGCAAAAATACGAGGTGGTCGCTGTGCAAAGTTTTTCAAGCATCAACAAAAAAGGAAAACCATACACCTTACATTCTTCACAAAGCGAACCGATGTTCGGGTATGTGTCACCAAATAGCATAAAATTGTATCGTCCGTTTTCAAAAATTCGATTTTTGTATGCAGGAGATGTATCGCAGTATTGTTTTGGATTGGAAAAATTGCCTTTACAGGGGGATATACTATTTATCACTTCGGGAGAAAAAGATGTATTGAGTCTTGTAGCACACGGATTTTCAGCGATTTGTTTTAATAGTGAAACCACTCATATTTCCAAAGAAATTATCAAAATGCTAAAACCGCGATTTTGGTATATAGTGCTTCTATTTGATGCAGATGAAACGGGTAGAAAAGCCTCGCAACAACAACAAGAACGCCTGAAAGAATTCGATGTACTGTCGCTTACCTTACCGCTTTCGGGAAGTAAAAAAGACAAAGATATTTCGGATTATTTTCAGAAGGGATTCTCTACTCAAGATTTCCGTAGACTTTTTGGTAAATTGCTTGAAAATCAATATCAATCTACTTTGTCTCAATTAAAAACCTGTGAAATAGATTGGGAACATCCGCCTAAAAAACAGCAAATGCTCATTGCCATTGAGGGGGTTCCGATTGGAGTTCAGAGTAGTTTATTGGGGATTACCGGAGGCGAAGGCACGGGCAAAAGCCATTATGTAGCAGCTCTTTTATCGGGAGCGTTAACGCAATCTGTTCATACAGAAATAGACACATTGGGCACACATATAATCCCTTGTCCGAAAGAAAAAGCAGTATTGTTTTTCGATACGGAACAATCCCAAGACCAATTGTACCAAAACATTGAACGACTGCTTACAAGAGCCAAACTTCCAACAAAGCCTTCACAATTTAAAGCCTATTGTTTAACACAAATTGCTCGTAAGGAGCGATTTGTGATGATTCGTAAAAGTTTAGAAATGGCATATTTTGAGTATAAAGGTATTCATTTGGTGGTTATTGATG
Organism: Bacteroidota bacterium; assembly: GCA_041846575.1. Taxonomy (GTDB): domain Bacteria; phylum Bacteroidota; class Bacteroidia; order Bacteroidales; family Dysgonomonadaceae; genus JBGZFC01. Next base: position 1,998 of record JBGZFC010000122.1, on the reverse strand, counting down.
GGATTGCCGACTTAATTGGAGCGGTTAATAACGAAACCGAAAGTATTGAAATTATTGAGGAACTATACGCTTTGGCAGGAGTGTATCAAACCTGTATCGTTTGTGTATTGCACCTTACTCCAAGCGGACTTAAGATTCGGGGACATTTGGGTTCGGAACTCCAACGTAAAGCCTCTGCGGTTTTGTCGATTGAAAAGGACAAAAAAGGTGATATTTCAGTAGTACGTCCTTTGAAAGTACGTAATGGTACTATTTCCAAAATTCCACAAATACTTTTTCGCTGGGACGAAACCTTGGGAATGCACAGCTATTTAGGAGAGCGAAAAAACACCTTCGAAAGCAAGGATAAAATCACCACTTTGGCAACGCTCATTTCTCCTTTATTTAAAACGAAAACATTGTGGCATTTTTCAGATTTATGCAAGGAAATACAAGAAATAACAGGCGTTACTGAGCGAACAGCCAAAACCTACATTCGTAACCTAAAAGAAAAAGAAATTTTAATAGGTACAGTAGAAAACCCTCAACTGTTGGAAAAGGGAAAACCTCTGAAAGAATTGTTAGGAGGATAAAGAGATTATTAAGAGATAAAAAAATAGGAGAATAGAAACAAGAAGAACATAAAGAGATAAAAGGATTAAAAAATAAAAATATGGAACTTCAAAAACACGAATTTGTCGCTTGGATGCAACGGCTTATTGACCGTTTTGATTTGCTTGAAGAAACTCTTGCAAAAACGCAAAGTCGCAAAATATGCTTGATGGTGAAGAATTATTGGATAATCAAGACCTAATGTTAACATTTAAGATTTCGGCAAGATCACTACAACGTTACCGTTCTGATGGCAAATTGCCGTATTACACTATTTCGGGAAAAATTTACTATAAACTCTCCGATGTACATCAGTTTATCCGTGAACATTTCAGTATACCGGTATCAGCACTTAAAGCCAAAAAGGGCAATACGCTTCCAAAGAAAGACACTACCGAATAAGCCCTGCTGTCTTGTTATAATTTTACCCTTGACATAGAATAAACACCCAGAGCAATGGAACAAACACCATCATCACAGAGTAAAGCTCCTGTTTTAGAAGAACTTTCGGATATACTACTTGCTTTTGACAAGGAAGAAAAAGAACTTCGAGCTGTAAAGGGGCTAGACAAAGCAGGACAATTGCAAACCCTGTCACCTGATAAAACGCATCAAGAAGAGTTTATGCGGGTAGATGCACAGGGGAATCTGCTATCGAACTTTTTTAGCAATTTTATGCGACAGGCGAAAAATCCTACTCGCTTTTCATTCTTTAAAGTTCCGATAGAAAAATCGTTAGAAATTAGTCAAAAACTACAAAATTACTTAGCTAATTTCAATGAAAAGGGCAAAGCATATGTAAAGAAATACGAAGTCTCTCCTATGCAATATATGCAAGAGCAAAAAGAAAAAGAAAAAGAACAAAATCAACAACAAAAACATACAACAATGGAAACCACAAACATCCCCGTACAAGAGCCTCGAAAAGAGGTAAAACAAGAAAACATACAACCTGCTCAAACACCGTCTAATGAAAATTCAGAGCAACAAAATGAACCTAAATACAAAGTAGAAGATGTAGATTGGGAAACCCTTAACAACTTGGGAATCAGTAAAGAATATTTAGAAAAACGCAATTTGTTGGAGCCTTTGCTTAAAGGATTTAAAACCAATGAACTCGTTCCCGTAAGTTTTAATTTAGGCAGTGCTGTAACACGTTTTGATGCCCGTTTGTCTTTGCAACAAAACAGCGAAGGCAAGGTAGCGGTCGCTATTCACGGCATTCGCAAAGAACCGCAGTTGCAATATCCTTTTTTTGGGCACGAGTTTTCCGATGAGGACAAGAAAAACCTACTAACCACGGGCAATATGGGACGCGTGGTGGAACTGACTAACACGAAAACCCAAGAGAAAATTCCGTCGATTATTAGTGTAGACAGACTCACCAACGAACTGATAGCTTTACGA